>CAZXMX010000040.1:0-20014 GCA_964641645.1 uncultured Neomegalonema sp. | reverse complement strand
CGGCCAACGTTTCTTTCGATGTGCATGTCGGTGAGATTTTCGTCATCATGGGCCTGTCAGGGTCCGGCAAGTCAACGATGGTTCGGTGCCTCTCGCGGATCGTTGAGCCCACCGCAGGCGAGATATTGCTCGACGGGAAAGACCTGCTCTCCATCAGCAAACCTGAGCTGATTGAATACCGTCGTCACAAGATGGGCATGGTGTTTCAGAACTTCGGGCTGATGCCCCATTTGAACGTGTTGGACAACGTGGCTTTTCCCCTAGAGATACAGGGGTTATCGCAAAAGCAGCGCCGCGCCAAAGCGCAAGCTATGATCGATCTAGTCGGCCTAAACGGACGCGAAGCCAGCTTTCCCAACGAACTTTCGGGGGGGCAACAACAGCGGGTCGGCATCGCGAGATCGCTTGCGGTCGAACCGGAGCTTTGGTTTTTGGATGAACCTTTCAGCGCGCTCGACCCACTGATCCGTCGCCAAATGCAAGACGAGTTTTTACGGCTGCAACGTGAGTTACACAAATCGATTGTCTTTATCACGCACGACTTTTTGGAGGCGCTGCGCATTGCAGATCGTATGGCGATCATGCGCGACGGACAGATTGTTCAAATCGGGCGGCCCGTCGACCTGATCCTCAACCCTGCCGATGACTACGTGAAAGAATTCACGAATGATGTTCCATGGGAAATGGTCTTAACGGCGGGCGATGTCGCCGATCCGAACCGGAGCGTAACGCCGGACATGGGACATATCGCGGCTGAGACAACACTCGCGCTGTTATTGCCTTATCTCGCGGACCACGAGGCCGGTGTCGCGGTGCGGGACAAGAACGGCCAAGACATTGGTGCCGTTACTGCGCGCGATGTCGTTAAGGCCCTAGCAAGCGGTGTACCCGAGCCCGCGCAGGTTGGGGCATGAACCGGTTCATCAAAGCGCAGCCTCTCGTTTGGACCGCACTCGCGGCATTGTCTCTGCTCTTGTATCTCATGTCATCCACTCTGCCGCAGCTGAATGTCTTTCCGTCGACGTGGGTGTTGTCTCCTGCGGAGGCGATGAACGGTTTCATGGATGGCTTCGTCGTCGTCTTTGGACCCGCATTCAAGTGGATGGGATGGTTGCTGGAATGGCCGGTCCGTTGGTCCCAAGCCTTCGTGCAATTTTTGCCTTGGAGCGTGACAACAGCAATCTTCGTTTGCCTGGGTTTGATCGGTTCGGGGTGGCGGCTCGCCCTCTTTGCTGGGCTCTCCATGCTGTACATGGCCGTCATCGGGTATTGGGACGAGAGCATGAATACGCTTGCGATTGTCTTGATCTCGGTGCCGATGGCCGTCACGACTGGGCTCGTTCTTGGCGTCTTAGGTTTTTACTCCGCACGGGCGCGGCGGTTTATCATGCCTCTGCTTGACTTGCTCCAGACGATCCCTGCCTTCGCGTATTTGTTGCCGATCCTGATCTTGTTTGGGTTTGGCACGACGGTCGGACTTGTTGCGTCAATCCTCTATGCCTTTCCACCAATGGTGCGCAACATGATCCTCGGACTGCGTGCCGTACCCGAAGAAATCATCGAGGCCGGGACGATGTCAGGCGCAACGCCCGCGCAATTGTTTTGGAAAGTGAGGATGCCAGCTGCGCAGAAACAGATGCTGCTGGGCGTCAATCAGACAACGATGGCTTCCCTCTCAATGGTTATTATCGCGTCGATCATCGGCGGCACGAATGACATTGGTTGGGAAGTGCTTTCGACCATGCGAAAGGCTCAGTTTGGCGAGAGTCTGCTTGCTGGATTCGTGATCGCCCTTATCGCGATGGCTCTTGACCGAATTACTTTTGCCTTTGCAACACAGTCAAAAGGGACCGAACGATCCGGCCCAAACCTGTGGCTGATTAGTGCCTTCGTCATTGCGCTGCTCGCCGCGCTCTCGACGCTCGTACCATTCTTGTGCGATTGGCCGGAAGCATTGATCTGGAACCCAGCCGGAGCGATGAACGACGCGCTGGAATGGGTCGTCGTAAACGGTCGTGAATGGATCGAAGGGATCAAAAACGCCGCGTTCTTTTTCGTCATGCTGCCGATCAAGATCGGTCTGTCCGATGCCGTGAGTCTCTTTACATGGGGCTTTGAGATGACCCCGACCTTGACCGCTGGCTACGCCGGATTGATTGGCGTCGGTGTTCTTTTGACCGCCATCAGCAGGCGGTGGACGCTGGCCGCTCTGATCCTGCTTTGGGGAGTCGTGTCCTACATTGGACTCACGCAGATGCCTTGGATCGCCCTCTTCGCAATCATTGTTTATGCAGCTTATGTCACTGCCGGGCAGAGTCTCGCAATTGGCACAGCCATCGGTCTCGCGTTTTTGATTGTGGCCGGCGTCTGGCCGGAATCCGTGTTGTCACTTTATCTGTGCGGCGTCGCCGTATTGATCTCTTTTGTTCTAGGGACCTTGCTCGGGATATGGGCCTCCGAAAACGATGTGGTTTCGACCATCATCCGTCCGATCATGGATACGCTTCAGACGATGCCATTGTTCGTCATTCTGATCCCGTTTGTGATGGTCTTCAAAATTGGGGAATTTACAGCTCTGCTTGCGATCATCGCCTACGCGATTGTGCCAGCCATTCGGTATACCGAACACGGTCTGCGAAACCTGCCCGCTTCGGTGATCGAAGCCGCCGATACCTTTGGGTGTGGGCGCTGGCAAATGCTGTTCAAGGTCAAACTTCCGCTCGCCCTACCCGCCATTATGCTCGGCCTGAACCAGACGATTATTTATGGAATTGGCATGTTGGTCATCGCGGCTTTGGTGGGCACCACGGGGTTGGGGCAACAAATCTACATTGGCCTCGGCAACGGAGATTTCGGTGTCGGCATGACTGCCGGGATCGGCATGGCCGTGATCGCGATGATTGCCGACCGGATGACCCAAGCCGTAAGCCGCCGGAAGCAAGAACAGTTTGGGCTCAGTGAGCAACACATTTGATATGACACTCAGCGAATCCGTTGCCAAAGCACGTCACGAAGCAGACGCAGACGCGCATCCTCGGATCGGGCGCGCCCTCTCCGCTTGGCCGGTTCGGATAACGGAAATCGAGCTTGCGGGTCTTTCGTGTCAGGTCGTGGAGCCAAATGACGGTGAGTGCCGTTCGACGCTGCTCTATTTCTTTGGCGGGGGATACGTGACGGGCAGCCCAGAGAACGACTTGTCGATCACCGCACCATTGGCATCGCTCGGCTCAATGAGGGTCATCGCGCCTCGATATGGACTCGCACCCGAACATCCATTTCCGATCGCCATCAAACAATCAATCCAAGTCTATCGAGCCTTCGCCGACAAACAGCCATTCACGGTTTGCGCTGAATCCGCCGGAGGCGGGCTGGCTCTCGCCGTTTTGCGGCAAGCGAAGGATGAAGCACTGCCGATGCCAATGCGCATCGCCCTGCTGTCGCCGTGGTGCGACTTACGCGAGGAAACAACCGCCCACTCAGAAGGAATCGACGACCCGTTGTTGGATGCTGAGTCTCTTCGGTTCTATGCGGCGGCGTATCTCAAAGGTGCCTCGGCCACGGACCCTGACGCCTCGCCGATACTCGCACCCCTTGGTCCCAACTGGCCAGAAACGCTCATGACGACGGGGTCGAATGACCGGCTTCGCCATTCCGTTCATGCGCTCGCCGAAAAGATTGTTTCGACCGGGAGCGAATGTACCGTCATTGATGTACCGGGGATGCATCATGTGTTTGAAGCCTACGACGAAAATCCAGAAGCCCTCGAAACACTTCGGAAGATCGCTGCCTTTCTTGAACCCTAACCGTGTTTGTAACGAGCGATGCCGGCCAGTAGCGAACCCAGACAACATCCCGTCACTTAAGATTGTATTTCAGAGAGTTAGAGGAATTTTCCTACAAGACAGCATAGTTTCATCTTCCGAATTTTGAGGTGATTTCTTGCAACCAGAGCGCAAACAGTCCTATGCAGCGTCGTCCCGGTTCACGGGTGAAACACTGATCGCAAATGCGGAGAGAGATTTGGCTATTCATCTATATCATGGCGATCTGCCTGACGGCCTCGACCTCGGAAGTGTCGTCGCCATCGATACAGAGACGATGGGGTTAAATCCCCACAGGGATCGGCTTTGCCTAGCTCAACTCAGCAGCGGAGACGGCGACGCCCACCTGGTGAAGTTTGGTCCGGGTTTGATCGACGCCCCCAATCTGAAGGCGCTTCTGACCAATGCCGATGTTCTGAAACTCTTTCACTTTGGCCGCTTTGATATTGCCGTGTTGGCGCGCTTCTTGGGCGTCGCAGCCTTTCCAGTGTATTGCACCAAAATCGCTTCCAAACTTTGCCGCACCTACACTGATCGCCACGGCCTCAAGGCGATATGCAGCGAATTGCTCAATGTTGATATCTCGAAACAGCAGCAAAGCTCGGATTGGGGCGCCGAAACGCTCTCCAAAGAGCAGCAAGAGTATGCTGCCAGTGACGTTCTATACTTGCACAAACTCCGCGCCGAACTCGACAAGCGTATGACTCGAGAAGGCCGAATGCAGATGGCGGAGGCCTGTTTCCAATTTCTGCCGACACGAGCGATCCTCGATTTAAATGGCTGGCCAGAAATCGACATCTTCGACCATTAGAGTCGTCAAAACGGGTTAAGACAACTTTGGCAGATCGGCGAATGTGTGTTCGCGGTGCCCTGTGTGGGATGTGAGAAAACATGGACTCGCCAGTTTCTTCGGCTGATCCGTTAACGAGTGCGCGAGAGGTCTTGCGCATCGAAGCGGACGCCTTGTCCCAAATGTCTGAACAGTTGGATGATGCCTTTGTCCGTGCGGTCGAGCTGCTTTTAGCCGCTAAGGGACGCGTTATCGTCTCTGGTATGGGGAAAAGTGGGCATATTGCGCGAAAGATCGCAGCGACATTGGCCTCCACGGGGACCCCAGCACACTTTGTCCATCCGGCAGAGGCCAGCCACGGCGATCTCGGGATGGTTACACGCGATGATGTCGCACTGATGCTCTCCAATTCGGGTGAGACCCCCGAGTTGATGAGCTTGATCGACTATACCAGCCGGAACGAAATTCCGATGATTGCGATTGCGTCGAAGCCGGATAGTACGCTGATGAAGGCAGCAGACGTGGCACTTCCGCTACCCTTAGCGCCTGAGGCTTGCCCGATGGGCTTGGCTCCGACGACCTCGACAACGGCAACGCTGGCTCTCGGCGATGCTTTGGCGGTCGCTTTAATGAAGCGTCGGGATTTTCAGCCCGACCACTACAAGATGCTACACCCTGGCGGGACGCTCGGCGCAAAACTGCAGAAAATCGGCTCTGTGATGCGCGGAAATGACGAGCTGCCTAAAGTGGCGCCGGAAACGCCGATGGTCGACGTTCTATTGACAATTGGGCGGTTCGCGCTCGGTGTGGCCGGTGTGTTCGAAGACGGCGCGCTGATTGGCGTCATTTCGGATGGGGATGTCAGCCGCAATATTGAAGGTCTGCAAGAAAAGGTCGCCAAAGACATTATGTCGAACGCTCCGAAAACCATTGCAAGCGACGCGCGATTGCAAGAAGCGGTCGACATGATGCATGAGCACAAGATTACCATGCTGTTTGTCACAGAAGGCGATGCCCCCGTCGGTGCCATTCACATTCACGATTGCCTGCGGGCTGGTGTTTCTTGACGGGCTCGCACCAACGAGCGCGAAAACCGCGCCGGACGGTCTGGCTGACGCTGGGGCTGGGTATCGCTGCCTTTTTGCCCTTCGTTCTGGTCTTCGTTCAATCGTCGGGCCGCGATAACACGCCGATACAGATCGACCCTGACGACAAAGCCGCCCAACAAGATGGCCTTCGGATGCTCTCACCGAGTTTCACCGGGCGAACACCAGACGGTGAACCCTATGTGGTGACGGCAGACTGGGCCTTACCGGACTCGCCCAATCCGAACCGAATTGGTTTGAGGGGGATCGAGGCGACGATGACCCTCAAAGATGGTCGGATCGCGACGATGCTGGCCAGCGATGGCGAGTTTTTTCCTCGGATCAAGCGCCTTCGCATCGAAAACGGGGTCGCGGTGACCACCTCAGACGGATACCGGATCGATACAGACGCAGCGACAATTGACGCTGAGGGACGGACTCTTGAGACAGATGGAGCCGTTCGAGCAATGGGTCCGGCGGGATCAATCCGCGCCGATTTACTCGAAGCGCTGGACGCGGAGGACCGAATAGTTAAATTCACTGGGAACGTTCGGGTGGTTATTGAAGCCGAACAGGTCAAAGACTCATCTGCGCTGCCAAAATAGGATGCCGAAATGAACGCGATCCGATCCGCCCTCTTCCTCACCGCTGCACTTTTGGTGGGCGTTTCTAACGGCGTCTTGGCGCAGACCGCAGGGGTTCCAGGGGGATTCAAGCACGACTCCACCCAACCAATTAAGATTTCTGCCGATGCGCTTGAAGTCCGCCAGAATGAACAGATCGCTGTCTTTACCGGATCCGTCGATGCGCGTCAGGGTGATGTGCGGATGCAGGCTCAGCGGTTGACCGTCACCTACGATCCAGATGCCGAGGATACATCACAATCTGGTGCGATCAGGAAAGTGCGAGCGGATGGAGATGTCTTTATCTCCAGTCCCGACAGCACAGCCTCGGGCAATTGGGCAGATTATGATGTCGCCACTGGTAATATCACGATGGGCGATACCGTAACCCTCACGCAAGGCAAAGGCGATTGTGGCAATGTCATCGGTGGAACCTCACTTTTCATCAATCTTAACAGCGGTCTCGCGCAGATGCAGGGCGGATTAGCAGGTAGCGCTGGCACTGGTCGGGTTCAGATGATCCTAAACCCCGGGCAGGACTGCCAAAATTGATCATCGTGGATCAGTTCACACCATCTAAAGGTCATTCCTCCTATATTGGAGCCGGGATATGACGACGACAATTCCCCTACGGCGTAAGACGGATCGCAAGCCGGATTTAACGGTTGCTGCGGAGAATCCGGGGCTCGTGGTTGATCGGATTGGCAAAAGCTACAAGAGCCGCCCGGTCGTTCGCGGGGTTAGTGTGACGCTAAACCGTGGGGAAGTTGTCGGTTTGCTCGGCCCGAATGGTGCGGGGAAGACGACATGCTTTTATATGATCATGGGGTTAATCCCCGCGGATTATGGGACGATTTCACTGGACGGGAAGGATGTAACCTCCCTGCCCATGCACCGTCGTGCGCATCTCGGCATGGGCTATCTCCCTCAAGAAGCTTCGATTTTCCGCGGTTTAACGGTGGAGCAGAACCTGCGGGCTGTTCTGGAACTTGTCGAACCCGTTCGGCGCAAGCGCGAAGCGATGCTGGACGAGCTGCTGGCAGAGTTCTCAATCACTCATCTGCGTCGGACACCCTCGGTCGCGCTTTCGGGCGGGGAGCGACGCCGCGTGGAAATCGCGAGGGCGCTGGCAACGCAGCCGGCGTTTATCCTGCTGGACGAACCTTTTGCGGGTGTGGACCCAATCGCGGTGAACGATATTCGAGCCTTGGTTTCGCATCTAAAAGATCGCGGGATTGGGGTATTGGTCACGGACCACAACGTGCGCGAAACCCTCAGTATCATCGATCGGGCCTACATTCTTCACGATGGGCAGGTGCTGAAGCAGGGGTCGCCGGAAGAGATTGTGGGCGACGAAGACGTTCGGCGGGTGTATCTCGGCGACGGCTTCCGCTGGTAGCTTGCCTCCCGACGCGGGAACCCCTAAAAATTTCTGGATTTGATCGGCAACTCATTTGCGCAGCACCTGATACGCATCGTGCTGAAGCAAGATCAGAATGTCGTCATCAAATGCTTTTGTGCCGCACCGCGCACCCACAGGCTGATACCGTCTGTGCCACCTTAACTCTGCGGAAGGAGGTCTAAACGATGTCGATGAACCTTCAGCTCCGCCAGAGCCAAAGCCTGGTGATGACCCCACAACTGCAACAAGCCATCAAGCTGTTGCAGATGTCGAATCTCGATTTGGCCGAATACGTTTCGCAAGAAATCGAGCGTAATCCGCTCCTTGAACCGACTTCCTCAAACCCAGAGGAACGCCGAGATCGTGAGCCAAACGAAGAACGAACGGCACAGCCAGAATCGAACGATGTTTCCTCGACCCTGAAGACCGATAGCGGCACGCGAGCCGAAGAAACCTTCGATACCGGGCTTGAGAACATCTACGCCGATGAAGCGCGTGCCGACAAAATGAATAATGCGCCTGATGGGGCGGCCGCTCAGGAAGCCTCGGCATGGGCCAACGTAGGCAATGGCGGATCTTCGCGGTTTGACAACCCTGATTTCGATCTGGAGTCGACCCTGAGCGAAGATATGACGCTTCGCGACCACCTGCTCAATCAACTCGGCCTTGCCGCCGTCAGCCCTGTGGTTCGGGTCATCGCGGCTGATCTGGTCGAGCAGATTGATGAAGCCGGCTATCTGAAATTCGATGACGAGGCTCTCGCCGTTCGTCTCGGAGCTGAACCAGCAGACATCGCCGCCGCTGTTGGCCTCGTGCAGAGCTTTGAGCCTGTTGGGATTGGTGCGCGTGATCTCGCCGATTGCGTTCGTCTCCAACTCACCGATTTAAATCGACTTGATCCTGCGATGGCGACGCTCGTCGATAATCTCAATCTGCTTGCAAAAGGCGAGATTCCAAAGCTCTGCAAAATGTGCGGTGTCGAGCTCGATGACATGCGCGATATGGTCGCCGAAGTCCGGGCACTCGACCCAAAACCCGGCGCCAGATTTGGCGGCGAGATCGCTCAGACGATGGTGCCCGATGTTTATGTTCGCCAAAACGAGTTGGGGAGCTGGGGGGTCGAGCTTAATGCCGACACCCTGCCGAAAGTTCTCGTGAACACGCGCTACGCCTCGGAAGTCGAAAAAGGCGGCGGCGAAGTTAAAGCCTATCTGACCGAATGCATGCAGAACGCGAACTGGCTCGTCAAAAGCCTGGATCAGCGCGCGCGGACGATTCTGAAAGTGGCGAGCGAGATCGTGAAACAGCAAGATGGATTTCTTGCGTTTGGTGTGAGTGAGTTGCGCCCATTGAATCTTAAGACCGTCGCCGATGCCATTGAAATGCATGAGTCTACGGTTTCACGCGTTACGTCGAATAAGTTCATTGCGACGCCGCGTGGTGTTTTTGAGCTGAAATTCTTCTTCACAGCCGCGATTCAGGCGACCGACGGTGGCGATTCCTATTCGGCAGAAAGCATCCGTCACAAAATTCGTGAACTGATCGAAGAAGAAGACGCAAAATCGATCCTATCGGACGACCGGATCGTTAAGATCCTGCGCGAGCAAGGTGTTGATATTGCACGCCGAACCGTTGCGAAATATCGGGAAGCGATGAACATTCCTTCCTCGGTACAGCGGCGGCGCGCCAAAGCGTCACTGGTCTGAAACAATCCCAAACACAAGTTGACTAGCCTCACCCGACAGGAGTAAATTACTCGCAGTGGTGGGGTGCCGCTTTCGAAACTATCATGTTGAAAAATAATGCTTATTAAAGTCAACGGCAAGCATATCGACGTTGGAGACGCGCTGCGCGAATCCGTTGAAGCATCACTGCCAGCTAGCGTCTCAAAATACGCTGAAAACCCGATCAACGGGACCGTGACTTTCTCCAAAGACCAACATGAAATTAAGTGCGATTGCACCGTCCATTTGAGCACGGGCATGATTGCGCAGGCCAAGGGCCGTGGTGGTGATGCCTATGCCGCGTTCGACCAGACCTGCGAGCACCTCGAAAAGCAGTTGCGCCGCTATAAGCGCCGTCTGAAAGAGCACAATCGAAAATCACCGATTGAGAAAATCGACGCCGCCGCGTTTGTCATTGAGCCTGCGTCAGACGATGCCGACGAGCCCGCCGATTTGCAGCCTGTCATTATCGCAGAAAGCAGCACAGAAATTCCGACCCTCTCCGTTGGAGAGGCCGTCATGCACATGGAAATGGGGGGCGAGAATGTCCTGATGTTCCATAACGAAAAGAACAGCACGCTAAACATTGTCTACCGTCGTGAAGACGGCAATATCGGGTGGATCGATCCCACCCCGGTTAGTCGAGCAAGCTGAACGGAGGGCGGCGTCGGTGCCTCGGCACTAGCTGCGAACATTCATCATGTCGTTAGAAACACTCCTAACACGGGATGCTGTGGTCTGTGACCTCAAAGCATCGAGCAAAAAGCAGTTGATGCAAGAGCTCGCATCATTGGCTTCGGTTCGATCCGAGGTCGATAAAGACACGATCTATAGCGCGTTGCTTGAGCGGGAACAGCTTGGTGCGACCAGCGTTGGTGATGGGGTCGCG
Source organism: uncultured Neomegalonema sp. (assembly GCA_964641645.1). GTDB lineage: Bacteria > Pseudomonadota > Alphaproteobacteria > Rhodobacterales > Rhodobacteraceae > JAHDDY01. The sequence continues at coordinate 9,680 of CAZXMX010000040.1, read as the reverse complement.
ATCCCGCACGCGCGCTTGCCAAACTTAGATGTCGTGGCTGGCATTTTTGTGCGTTTGGCCCAGCCGATTGACTATGACGCAGCAGACGAACAGCCTGTGGATCTTGTCTTTATGCTGCTTGCGCCTGAGGCAGCCAACGCTGAGCATTTGCGTGCCTTAGCGAAAATCTCGCGTCTATTCCGAAAGGGCGACTTACGCGAGAGCCTGCGCGGCGCAGATGGAGGAGACGCCATGTTCCTCACGTTGACAGAACCACCCGCGAAAGCCGCCTAACAAGTCCTTCGATTTCTCAGTGAGCGCTCATCGGCGTCAGGTCGTTTTGTTTGGCCACGGCAAACGCGAATTCGCGGTTGTCGAACAGCGCGAGACGCCGTCCTGAGGCATCATGAAGCGCGTAGAAGGTATCGATTCCCTCGGGGGTCTCGACATCATCAAGATCTGAAACCGGGACCGCCCGAACGTAGGCGATTGTTCCTTCAGTCAGACCGAAGGCTTCTGGGGTTGGAACATCGTTTTCACTCTTCATATCAGCCTCCTAAAACAGTTCACGGGCCGGCGCTCCTGTGAGCCTACCGCGAAAGTATTACCGGACATTAATCGGGACGGTTTTCACGACATTCACCGGCTCTACCCTTTTCAAGTCGATATTCAGGAGGCCGTTTTCAAGAGAGGCGGCTGCCACTTCCACACCATCGGACAGCACAAAACTTCGCTGGAACTGCCGCGCGGCGATACCGCGATGCAGATAGGACCGTTCAGAATCATCAGGCTTGCGACCCCGAATGATCAATTGCCCCTCTTCCAACGTCACGGAGAGATCAGAGTCCGTGAAACCTGCGACGGCCAATGTGATCCGATACGTGCCATTGCCGTGCTGCTCAATGTTATACGGTGGATAACCGTCGCTGGCCGATTTCGCTGCACGCTCGACAAGGCGCTCGACCTCTTCGAAGCCAAGTAGAAACGGGTGGTTCGCAAATGGATTGCGCGACATGGTAATCTCCGAAAACATCCTCGAAAGCGATGTGGTCGACGCCCCAATGGGCACGTCAGACCTTTGAAATGGGGATTTGAGGGGATGGATCAAGACCGATGGTTCTGAGGATTTCGAACAAGGATGCGCGTCGCGTCTGGCTGTCGCTGCAGGGGATGGCCTCTGCGCCGACCGGAGCGCTCGATCAACCGGCCCTCGCTCAGATCATCGAGAGCTTGGGAATGGTTCAGCTTGATCCGCTGCGCGTCGTAGCGCGGGCCCACGACCATATCCTGTGGAGCCGGAACGCCAACTATCGGCCACCGATGCTAGAGCGGCTGCTGGCGCGCGATCGGCTTGTATTTGAGCACTTCACCCATGACGCCGTGGTGCTGCCTATGACGATCTGGCCAAGATGGGATCGTCAACGTCGCAGGCTTTGCGCTCAGATGAAGAAGGGATCGTGGGGAACAGCCCTGCCGAATGCAAAAGAGCGAACCAAAGTGAGGGATCGGATCGCTGCAGACGGGCCACTCTCTTCGCGTGACTTTGCAGGACCCGCAAAGGGCGAGACATGGCGGCGATCAGCACATCGCGTGTCGCTCGACTACCTTTGGCATGAAGGAACGCTCGCGACCGCTGAGCGGCGAAACTTTACGAAGGTGTTTGATTTATCGGAGCGTGTCATCCCTGAGGGCGCGCGTGAGGTCCCCAAGTTGAGCGACGCCGATCAAATCGCCTGGCTGTGCCGCTCAGCCCTCGACCGGCTTGGCTTTGGCACCGAACGGGAAGTGAAGGCATTCTATGACGCAGCCGATCTCACCGAGATCAAAGCTGAATTTGCGTTGGACGATTGGTGGATGCCTGTCGAAGTCGAAGCCGCGGACGGAAGTTGGACTACAGCAACAGCGCGGGCGGACATCGAAGATGTCATTGCGCGTGCCGAAGCGCCCTCCCCTCGATTGCGGATCGTGAATCCGTTTGACCCGATTGCCCGAGATCGTGATCGCGCGAGACGGCTGTTCGGATTTGACTATCGCATCGAAATCTACACCCCGGCAGCCAAACGCCAGTATGGCTATTACGTTTATCCGATGCTGGAGGGAGACAAGTTTGTCGGTCGCATCGAAGTCAAAGCCGACCGCAATGCAGGGATATTGCGGGTTGAGAACGTTTGGCCAGAGCGTGGTGTCTCGTTTGGCCCCGGTCGGATGGCTCGGCTCGAAGCGGAACTGGGGCGCATGGCGCGATTTGTTGGGAGCGATGAGATTTCTTACGCCGACAAATTCTTGAGAAGTCCCTGAACCAGCCTCAGAACAAGACCTGCATCATCCCAATCAAAACGATCAAAAATAGGATCGTCATGATGCCGCCGGCGCGAAGGAAATCTGGCACGGAATAGCCACCCGGCCCCATGATCAGCGCATTCACTTGGTGCGTTGGGATGAGGAATGAATTTGAAGTCGCCAGTGCGACGGTCAACGCAAACACTGCTGGGTCCGCGTCTGCACCAATGGCGATATTGATCGCGAGCGGTACGAGCAACACAGTTGCGCCCACGTTTGACATGATCAGCGTAAAGCCCGTCGCCAGCACCGCGAGCGCGAGCTGGATTATCCAAATCGAGGTATCGCCCAACGCATGCAGCACCCGTTCAGCGATCCATGCTGCCGCACCGCTCGTTTCGACGGCTGCGCCAAGCGGGATCAAACTCGCGAGCAGGAATACAGTTTTCCAACTGACAGAATGGTAGGCTTCATCGGCATCCAACACGCCGCTGAGGATCATCCCAACAGCGCCGACCAATAGCGCCACCGAAAGACGCAATTCCGTGAAGAGAACCAGCCCCAGCGCAATCAGAAAAAACGCCAAAGCGTGGAACGCTTTATGGGTCCGGGTTTCTTCTTGCGGATAAGGGGTCGTCACGACGGCCAAGTTCTGGGCGTGATCGAACTCCGCGAGGCTTTTCCAATCTGTGTAGATGATCGCCGTATCGCCCGCTTCGAACGGCACACTGCGAACATCTTCGCCCACTGTGCGCGTACCATCCTTGCGAACCATCGCGAGAAGGCAAATTCCAAAACCACTACGCAGTTTGAACGTCCGCGAACTTTCATCCACCAATCGCGAGGTTGGGGGCACGACCGTTTCCGCCAGTCCTGAATGCAGGGGTGAGAGGACTTCGGAGAACCGTTTCACAGGACGGACGCCCAAGTCGTACCTTTCTGCGAAGGCATGCAGAGACTCGCGAACACCGATAACCGCGAGGTAATCCTTGGCCTCAATGACCAAATTCAAGGGCAGATCACCTGCCCCCATCCGCATCTGCTTGCCATGCAGCAGTGCGACGGTCCTGACGCTGTTCTGCGTTTCGAAATCATCGAGTTCCTGACCAACCAACGAGCTGCCTGGCGGGACGTAAATCTCGAACACATCGAAATCGAGGTCGTAGTTTTTGCGAAAATAAGCGAAGGGGTCGCCGTTCTTTTCTGTGCCATCTTTGACCTTGGGCAAAACGAAGCGACCCATGAGCACGAAATACCCGATACCGGTCAAAACAAGCATGATGCCGATGGGCAGCGTCGAAAAAAGACCAAAACTATCCATCTGCTGATTGGCAGGCAATTGCGCGTTCGAGTTGGCAATCAGATCGTTCAGCAGGATCAGCGGGCTTGATCCAACAAGCGTCAGCGTTCCACCCAGAATGGCGCAAAAGCCCATCGGCATCAGCAAACGAGAGATCGCAATATCAGTCCGTGCGGAAATTCGACTGACGACAGGCAGGAACAGTGCCGCCGCGCCGACATTTTGCATAAATCCTGAGATGACGCCGACGGTGCCTGAGATTAACGGAATGATCCGCCGTTCGGTTGACCCACCGATCCGAAGGATTGTTTTCGCAGCAGCATTCATCGCACCGGTCTTGTCGAGACCCGCGCCGATAATCATGACCGCGATGATCGACATCACCGCGTTGGAGGAAAACCCAGCGAAAAGATTATTGATTTCGACCAACCCACGGTCGAGGCCCACCAAGGGCCCCAGTAGGCTGCTCAAACCGAGCAGGACCATGATTGAAATAGCGGCGACATCAATCGGAACGACTTCGAAGCTGAACAAGTAGACCGTCAGCAGCAGAATCCCAAGCACCCATGCAATCTCTGTGCTGGGCGCTACGCTTGCGAGCGCCGCACCTGTAAACAGGAGAATGCCCGCCGCGAGGCATAAAATCGTAAGCCGCCTTTTCTTGATCGTTCCCGAGCTCCCGCCTGTGAGTGGTCAAGCATGAGATACGCTGAAAAACGATGTGGCACGCTCGCTGGGCGCACGCTAAGCGCTCGAATGCCGCCGGACAAGGGTGTTTCTTAAAAACGAAGCTAAGGTTTCTCGCTTACGCCTCGAAAACTTCGAGCATTTTCGCGCGCATGGCGGGATCAGGCATTGGCGTATCCAGGATGGCCATGTTCTCGATCATATGGTCGAGCTGGCTGGTAGCCGGAATTGCGACCGTGACAGCCGGGTGAGAGATAATCCACTTCAACAAGTACTGCGGCCACGTGTTGATGCCGATTTCTTTGGCAAATTCAGGAACTTCTCGACCCTTCATGCGATCAATCAACGCTCCCCGTTGGAACGGGCGATTGATGATGATCTTGAGTCCGCGCTCCGCAGCCATGGGGATCAGGCGTTCTTCTGCCTCGCGGTCCGCCATGTTGTAGGTGAATTGAACCGTATCGAGGCTTTCATCCTGTTCGATCAGGCGGGCGAATTGTTCGTGTCGTCGACCGTGGGACGTTGTGATTCCGATCGCGGCCACCTCTTCCGCAGCCTTCATTTCACGCAGCGTTTCGGAATGCCCGGTATATTGTAGGAGGTTATGGACCTGCATCACGTCGAAGCGTGGTATGCGCCAAAGCTGACGCGACTCTTCCATTTGTGCCATGCCGAGTTCTTTACTCGGAATCCAAACCTTGCTGGCGGCAATGACCGGAACATCTTCCAAGCGGTCGAGGCAAAAGCCCAGCGTGTCTTCCGCCATCCCATACATCGGTGAGGAATCGATAAACCGTCCACCCGCTTCAAAGAAGGCACGGAGCACCGACACGCGCGTAAGGCGCGCTGCCTCGTCATCGGGCGGCACGTCAAAGGTAAGCCATGTCCCCATGCCAATCTTTGGGATGCTCTGATCTCGCGTCCACGGCACAGTCGTTGACCGCGCAGTCGTCGGGATCGCGACAGAACCAGCCATCATCGCGAGTGCGGCGCGGCGGGTGAAGAAATTCGTCATGCCTCCTCCGGTTTCGCTGATCAGCTTTTCAGAACAAATTTCTTTCCGCAATAGCCACAGGTTGTAAAACCTTCCGATCCAATCTCGTAATACGTGAGTGGATGACCAAGAGGGCCTCCGCCTCCATCACAGGCGACGGACTTCGTCGAAACTTCAAGGATGGGTAGATCGCGTTGCTCGGGCGTGACGCGGGTAAGACTTCCGGCCATGGGGGTCCTCGTTGGTAACTATGGGCAGCGCAAGCGAAAGGTCGGTCCTGTTCGGTTGCTGTTTGCGATCCTCGGTACACGATGATAGCCGTCTCGCGAACCGCTTTTTCGCACCTCCGGAGTCTCCATGCAATCTGAGCCACCCCGCTTTGCGATTGATGCGCGCGATCTGCAAAAGACTTATGCAGCGCAAGGCAGTGCGTCGGAAAAACAGGCACTTAAAGGGATTTCCTTACAGGTGCCTGTCGGATCGGTATTTGGGCTTCTGGGGCCAAACGGAGCGGGAAAATCCACATTTATCAACATACTAGCGGGACTTGTTGTCAAGTCATCTGGATCGGTCAGCATCTGGGGCTTTGATCAGGACATCAACCCCCGCATGTCGCGCGCCAGTATCGGTGTTGTGCCGCAGGAATTGATCCTCGATCCATTCTTCACACCCCGCGAAGCCCTTGAAATTCAAGCCGGATTATATGGCGTGCCCAAGAGTGACCGGCGAACAGACGAGTTGCTTGCAGCGCTTGGTCTAAGTGATAAAGCCAATGCCTATGCTCGATCTTTGTCGGGAGGAATGCGTCGCAGACTTTTGATCGGAAAGGCACTTTGCCACTCGCCCCCCGTGTTGATCCTTGATGAGCCAACCGCAGGTGTGGATATCGAACTCCGCAAACAGATGTGGGACTATGTTCGTGAATTGAATGAGAGCGGCGTGACGGTCGTCCTAACCACGCACTACCTCGAAGAAGCCGAGGAAATGTGTGACCGCATTGCCATTATCAATCACGGAGAAGTCGTCGCCTGCGAAGATAAATCCGAGCTGATGAAGCGCGTCGACAGCAAGAGTGCCGCCATCTGGCCTGAAGTCGCCCTTGAGACAGTGCCGCCTGCTCTGGCAACGCATGACCGAATGGAAGTCCGCCTCCGCACGGACGGTGCTTTGGTCGTGACGTACCCGAAATCTCAGATGCAGTTGGGTGCGATCCTTGAGGCGGTTCAATCCGCCGGTGTGACGGTACGTGATCTATCGACGGAGGAAGCGGACCTTGAGGACGTCTTCGTTGCGATGACCAGTGGAGAAGCCGCATGACCACACCGTCGCGCATCACATTTGTCACTTGCCTATTGGCTGCGCCGATCATCTTTTCGATCATCCCGGCGCTATTTACCATGGCCGGGCCTTACGCCGCACGGTTTGGGTATGTCGGGAATCTCTCGCTGTTCGTCTCGCTACCCGCTTGGCTGATTATCTTTAGCTGGCTCGCTTGGCGGGTGGCGAAGCGCGGTGAAACGGAACTGCGCCCCTACGTCATGGCCGGGCTTGTTGCGAACGCGGCTTCGTTAGTGATCTTTCCGATCATCATTTTCATCGCTGAGGGCTTAGGCGCCGATCTATCGGGAAAGCTAGCTGAGTCTTTTCAGGAGGCGCAGACCGCAAATGACGCCCAGCAAACTGAGTTATCCTTAATCAGCGCCGCTCTGTTCGCGGGCTTCGCCGCGTTTTTTGTTGGCCTTTTCGTGATGCCCGTTCTCGCGGTGTTGTTCGGATGGCTCGCGAGAATGTTGAAGTTAGTCAGAGGCGATCAGGCTTAGTAGCTATACTCAGCGTACACCCGGTCGATATCGCCATCCCATTGGTTTTCATATTTCCACAGCATTTCTTCTGCTGGCGTTTCGCCCCGTTCGACCACATCCCTTAGTGCATTGAGGAAATGCGCCTCGTCGCGGTCAAAGGCTCCCGCTTTCGCACGGCTGTGCAAACCCTGATCGGAAATCGCAAGCAGCTCTTTTGCGATGTCGAGGACGCTGCGCCCCCCGATCTCAGCCTTGAGCGCCCGCGCAGGTACGGCATCGCGCAAACCGATGCGGTCTTCTTGGGTCCAGTTCTTCGCGACATCCCATGCAGCATCAAGCGCCGTTTCGTCGTACAGAAGGCCAACCCAAAAAGCGGGTAGCGCGCAGATTTTCCGCCACGGCCCGCCATCAGCGCCACGCATTTCCATGTACTTCTTGATCCGAGCGTCCGGGAAAATCGTGGTGAGGTGATCGGCCCAATCCGACAACGTCGGAGTCTCACCCGGCAGCGCCGGGAGTTTGCCATCTAGAAAGTCGCGAAAGGATTGCCCGGCTGCGTCGATATACTGACCGTTCCGGTAGACGAAATACATCGGCACATCGAGCGCATAGTCCACATAGGCGTCGAAACCGAAACCATCCTCAAAAACAAAAGCCGGAATTCCAGCGCGATTATTATCAACGTCGCGCCAAATCTCGCCGCGATAGCTGAGAAAGCCGTTCGGCTTGCCGCCTAAGAACGGTGAGTTCGCGAAAAGCGCCGTTGCGATGGGTTGGAGAGCCAAGCTCACCCGCAACTTCTTGGCCATGTCCGCCTCGGAAGCGAAGTCGAGGTTTACTTGGATCGTCGTCGTGCGGAACATCATATCGAGACCTTTGGTCCCGACTTGTGGCATGTAGCGCCGCATAATGCCGTAGCGCCCCTTGGGCATCACGGGCAGCTCTTCGCGCTCCCACTTTGGCAAGGCACCGAGGCCCATAAAGCCCACGCCGCATTTGTCCGCAATCTCGCGAACTTCGGCGAGGTGCTGATTCACCTCCTCGCAGGTTTCATGGATCGTCTCTAACGGCGCACCGGACAACTCTAATTGGCCACCGGGTTCTAGAGAGACGTTCGCCTTTCCCTTAGTCAATCCAATGAGGTTATCGCCTTCACGCAACTCGCCCCAGCCGAAAGTATCACGTAAGCCTTCAAGCATCCCTTTGATGCCGCAAGAGCCCTCGTAGCCCAGCGGTGTAAGATCCGCTTTTCGGTAGCCGAATTTTTCGTGTTCGGTGCCAATGCGCCATTCTTCGCGCTGCTTGCAGCCAGATTCCAGATAGGCCGCCAATTCGTCACGAGACTCAATCAAGCCGCCGCCTTCTTGTGGAATAGACATCGCTGTTCTCCGAACTCTGGAACCGAGACTGTAAGGCGGCAAGATGGGAAGGCAAGCGAAGCGGGCGCTGTTAGTGCTCGCGTCGCCAAAAAGTAACGATGGGCGCAAAACCCTTTGAAGCCCGCTGCTTCAGAATGGCGGCGTTGAGATCATCAAATCGAAACCCCGGCAATCCGCACAGCGCATCAATAAAGGCGTCTTGCCCTTCGGCATTTAAGGGTATGGCCGCGGGAGGGCCGGTTTCGGTGGACAGCAAGAGGCTCGTCCAAGATTTACCGTTCGGTTTGGACATCGCAAGATCAATGCGGGTGATATCGCGAAGTTCCACCTGAACATTGCCCACACTCCCTACGTAGAAGATGCGCTTTTCTTCGACAAAGACACGCCCTCCGCTCTCGTCCACAGACGAAAACCGTACTCGGCGAAATGCCTCACGGGTCCAAAGGCCACCGCTGACAAGGATGATCGCTCCCAGCACTAATGAGACCCAACCCCAACGCAAGTAAGGCACTCCCACGATCCATAGCGCAATGAGCGTCCCGCCCAGCGCGAGAGCGGGCTCAGCCCATCGCCGAAAGAGTGCTAAAACTTCAGGACGGATCATCGGGCTTTCCGTTCAAAGCTCAGATACGCCGGAGTCCGTCCTTCGCGCAGCGCCTTCGCCTCGTATCGGGTACCAGGCCAATCGCTCCAGGGCTCCCGAAATTCGGTCGCCGGATCGCCTAGCAGTTTGAATTCACTGCATTTGGCAACATGCTCCAACGTCCATTCAATGTAGTCAGGAATATCAGATGCGACCCTCAGAACGGCTCCATCCTGCATAATTCGCGCAAATGCCTCTAGATTCTCAGAATTGATAAAGCGCCGCTTATGATGGCGAGCCTTGGGCCACGGGTCTGGGTAGAGCAGAAAAACGCGCCCAATCGAGGCGACAGGAAGTCGATCCATCAAGTCTCGCGCGTCTCCATTATGCAGCCGCACATTACTCAGATCGTTTTTCTCGATATGCGCAAGACAAGACGCCACACCATTCAAGTAATGCTCACACGCAATTATCCCGATACTTGGATTATTCGCAGCTTGTGCCGCAACATGTTCTCCCGCACCGAATCCAACTTCCAACCAGAGATCAGAAGCCCCAGAAAACATGGCGCTCGGATCAATCGCTTCCGATAAATCTTCGCCTAAAGCGGCATACTTCGCTAGCTTTTCGCGGATCAGAATCGCCCGATTATCTCGTAATTTCGGGCCCTTACGCC
>CAZXMX010000039.1:0-20263 GCA_964641645.1 uncultured Neomegalonema sp. | reverse complement strand
TTATCTGATTGATTCAAACGGGAGACAGAGAACAGCGTGGACTTTGAGGCGGCACTCGAAACTCAGCGACTTCGGTTGCTCCGCATTGTGGCGGGGCTGGTCGTTTTGGTTGGGGTTTTGTCTGTTGGTCCGGTCTCGCGCGGCTTCTCGGTTTGGACCTGCCGGTTTGTGGGGTCGATCCTGTCTCGCGCGGAAGCCGCCGCTCGGTATCTGGTAATTGCGCAGGCTCGTTCGATGGCGGTGCGCGCCGGGACTGGTCTACGTTCGGAACAGATTTCGGCCTGTCTCGCTCGCGTTGTCATGGATGATGTGGAGGTTTCAGCGTCTGAGTGTCGGCAGCGGCTGAAGGCTTTGCGCGCGGTGTTGACGAACCTGCCGCGTGCGGCGCTGCGCCTCTTGCGCTGGATCGAAAAACAAGCGCGCCGTGCCGTGCGCTCGGATCGCGTGTCGCATAATTTCGAGGGGCGTCTTTCAATATCGCTGCACGATTTGCAGCTCGCTGGAACGCGCATCGAGCGCCCTCCTGATCTTAGCCCGAATTTCCCATCGCTCTTTTTGACCTCCCCCGGAACCCGGCGGGAGGCGCAGTCGGTTGCGCAAAGATCAGGTTTGGCTGCCCGCTGACATTTCGCTATTTCTTCTTTTGCTCGGGCCAGAGCAGGTCCGCGCCGTCCAGCATTTCAAAGGGCTGGGGTTCAAACCCTTCGCCGGTCCAATAGAAGACGCGGCCATCGCGCGAAACGCCGTAGCTCTCCCATTCAGGATCGTCCCACTTGCTTTCGTATTGGTTGGTTTCTTCGTTGACGCGCCACTCGCCCAGCGTTGATTGGCTGTGGCGCATCGCAAAAATGGTCGAGCCATCTTCATTGAAATACTGCCGATATGCGCGGCCTTTCCAATCGCCCAACGCTGTCTTGCCAGAAAGCAGGGTCTTGATTTCGGGGGCGGTCAGCGCGACGGGATCAGCAAGGCTGGGTGTCGCGAAACAAGCAACAGCGAGAGCCAAGGCGCGCATCATGTTTTGCCCATCTCCGACATGAACTCCCGCAACCCGTCGGCAAGATCAGGACGCTGTAGCGCAAAGGCGATGTTGGCTTTCAGGAAACCGAGCTTGTCGCCGCAATCGTAACGCTCGCCCTTAAAGTGACACCCGTGGAGCGGGGCAACATCCATCGTCGCGGCAATGGCGTCGGTGAGTTGGATTTCGTTGCCCGCACCTTGGACGCGTTTGTCGAGGTGTTCAAAAACGGCGGGGTCGAGCACGTAGCGACCGATGGCGGCGGTGGTCGATGGCGCGTCTTCGGGCTTGGGCTTTTCGACGATGCCTTTCGCTCGGACTAGGTTGGCTGCGACTTCGACGTCGGGATCGAGGATGCCGTAACGGCTGGTATGCTCGCGCGAAACATCCTGAACGGCGACCACATGGCTGCGCCCGATTTTTTCGTGGGCGTCGATCAACTCGGCAATGCAGGGCGGGTCGCTCATCACGATATCATCGGGCAGGAGGACCGCGAAGGGCTCGTCGCCAACGATGTGGCGCGCGCACCAAACCGCGTGGCCGAGGCCGAGGGGTTCTTGTTGGCGGACAAAGACGAGATCACCCGAATTGACCAGAGCGTCTTGCAGGCGCGCGAGGTCCGCCTCCCGCCCCCGTTTGCGAAGAGTCTCTTCTAGCTCAAACGAGCGGTCGAAGTGATCTTCCATCGCGGTTTTCCCGCGCGACGACACGAAGATGAATTGTTCAATCCCTGCCGCCCGCGCTTCGTCTACCGCATAGTGAATGACGGGTTTGTCGACGACCGGCAAAAGCTCTTTAGGCATTGATTTTGTTGCAGGAAGAAACCGTGTGCCGAGACCGGCCACTGGGAATACTGCTTTTCTAACACGTCGAGACATGGACGTTCCTTTTGGTCTTCCTGCGCGCCGGAGGTGGAGGGCGGTTTCGAGCCTTCTATACCCGAACCTTCTCGAATTCACTTTATCCAACATTTAAAACGAAATCGATGTCGCGGCGTGTTGCGTTTCGGTACGGATAGGCCTTCATCGCCTTGCGATTGCTGTTTCGGCCCTGATCCATTGCGGATTGGATATGACGATGGCACCGCTCTATTGGGCCGCGCCGTTTTCTTGGCAGACCTACGAGATGGTGCATGTGCCCTGAGGCTGGTCCCCTTACTGGCTCGGCTTCATCTTCTATTGGACGTTCTTGCTAGAAATCGCGATTTGGTTCGCCGCTTTGTGGACGTGGCGAACCCGTCGATTCAGCATGAGATGACCGCAATCGGCGGGTTTAAGCACCCGTAGATCAAATTAATACTCCCCTTGTGATTGTGATCACAGAGGGAATTCTCGTCCGTCCTGTAAAAAATTCTTGGCGCTCTCGATCGAGCGGCCTTGTTCGTACCCGTGTTGAAGAGGACTCAGACATGCCGATAAACATGACAGTTTCGATCCTTCGTCCCGTTGGCGCAGGAGCAAAGGCCATCAATCAGAAACCGGACGTGTATGCGATTCAGAACCAGTTGAATGGTCATATGGGACCATCACGAACCTATCTTGTCGTTGATGGAAAGTCTGGCCGGAAGACTTGCGCAGCGATCCGCGATTTTCAATCCGGGGTTTGCCGGTTTAGTCGTCCAGATGGACGCGTCGATCCCAACGGGCGCACTTTGGCCGCCCTCAATGATCCGGCATCGACGCAAAAGTGGGCGCGTATGTCGATCTATGCGCCGCCCGCGAACGAGCCTTCTAGCGAGAGTGGCGGCGGCAGTTCCGGCGACGCGGGACTCCAGCCGAGAGAGCGTGCGGGGCGGCAATTGCTGCTCGATCAAGTCGAGCGACTGCGGCCCACGGACCCGCGCGCGGCGGATGACCTTGATGAGTTTATCAAGGATCACTTCGTCACGATCAAAGGGATCGTTGCCGTCATTGGTTCGTCCAGCGATGCCCTGTCCTTTGCCAATGCCGTCAAAGTTCTTCGCAACGTTGGATTTTCCATTCGTGAGATCGGTGTCCTCTTCGGCGATCTGGCCCGGCCTAGCATGAAAGGCAGTCCGCAGAGGGCGCTCAACTTTATTGGAAAAATTGGCAGCAGCGGAACAGGACTGGCGCGGGCACTTAAGGGGCTAGGCCGGGCGGCGATCGTCGCCTCCGTCGTTATCGCAGCGCTGGAAGCCTACAATTACTATAACCGAGGAGCCTATGGCGCGGCAGCCGGTGAAATCTATAAATGCGCGATGTCGATCGCGGTGCCGTGGGCTGGCCTGATCGATGCGTTCCAAAGTATTGTCGAAGCATCCTTCCCGAACGTCCGCAGTCCTGCTTGGTCGGCCTTTCTCAAAGTTCTCAAGGCGGCCAATCCGATTGGTTTGGGCGGCGTGGGTATCGATGCATATGTCACGACCGTCGGCGTCATCTTGAAACTTTTCAAAACGGGCCGTGTCGATATGGCCGAGCTTGATCGTCTGGTTCGCCGGATGAAATCAGGACCGGCTGGCTTCTTCGCGGAAGTGGGTGAAGCTTTGGGAGATCGCATGGCGGATGCTTCGGGAGATTGGTTCTACGAGAACGTCCTCCAACACACCGATATTTTTGACTGACGCGAGTGCTCGAATTTCGAGATCGCGCTGGGCCCGGATTTAGTCTGGGCCTTTCTCGTCGTCTCGCTCCTGCGCTTTCTCTTCTCGCGATTTGTCTTTGCGGCGGCGAAGATTGGCGCGCAGGGCGTCGGCGAGGCGCTTATCGCGCTCCGCCTTTGTTTCGCTCGGGCCTGACACTCAGGCCTCCATCGCTTCCAACTCGTCGATCATCGATGAGATCAACGACAGACCTTGATCCCAGAACGCCGGGTCAGACGCATCGAGGCCAAACGGTTTGAGCAACTCGCTGTGATGTTTCGCGCCGCCCGCTTTCAGCATGTCGAAGTAACGCTGCTGGAAACCTTCCTCGCCTTCCTGATAGCGCGCATAAAGCGCGTTCACGAGGCCGTCGCCGAACGCATAGGCGTAGACGTAGAAGGGTGCGTGAATGAAGTGGCTGACATACGTCCAGAACACAGCGTATTCATCAACAAGATTGATCGACGGGCCAAGGCTTTCGCGCGCCACATCCATCCAAAGCTCGCCGATCTGTTCAGACGTGAGCTCGCCGTCTTTGCGGGCCGCATGGACGCGGTTTTCAAACTCATAGAAGCTGATCTGACGAACGACCGTGTTGAGCATATCCTCAACCTTGCCAGCGAGCAGCGCCTTGCGGCGACCGGGATCGGTCTCGGCCTTGAGCAAGGATTGGAACGTCAGCATTTCACCGAAGACGCTGGCCGTCTCTGCCAGTGTGAGCGGCGTGTGCGAGAGCAACTCGCCTTGCCCCGCAGCGAGCAATTGGTGAACGCCGTGACCCAGCTCGTGCGCCAGCGTCATCACATCGCGGGTCTTGCCAAGATAATTGACCAGCACATAGGGGTGAGCCGTCGTTACGGTCGGATGGGCAAACGCGCCCGACGCTTTGCCGGGGCGTACAGGGGCATCAATCCATTGCTCATCAAAGAACCGCCGCGCGAGGTTCGCCATCTCTGGATCAAAACCGCCATAGGCGTCCAGCACGGTGTCACGGGCCTCGGTCCACGGAATTTTGCGATCGTCTTTTTCTGGCAGCGGTGCGTTGCGATCCCAGTATTCGAGTTTTTCAAGGCCGAGCCATTTCGCTTTCAGCGCATAGTACCGATGCGATAGTTTGGGGTAGGCGTTCTGCACTGCATCCCGCAACGCATCGACCACTTCCGGCTCGACGTGGTTGGCGAGGTGGCGACCCGATTGCGGCGTGGGGAGTTTGCGCCAGCGATCTTCGACTTCTTTCTCTTTCACCAGTGTATTCGTCACACGGGTAAAGATCGGGAGGTTGGCTTCGAAAACGCTCGCCAGCGAATGCGCGGCGGCCTCGCGCTTGCTGCGGTCGGTATCCGAAAGCTGATTCAGTGCCGCTTCCAGCGTCAGTTCTTCGCCCGAAATATCGAAACGAAGGCTGGCGAGATGTTCGTCGTAGAGACGCACCCATGCCGCCGAGCCGACCACGCTTTGATCGTGAAGAAATTTCTCCAACTCGTCGGACAGTTGATACGGGCGGAACAACCGCAAGCGGTCAATCCACGGCTTGTAGCGCGCAAGCTCGTCGCTCTCACCGATCTGCTTTTCCAGCGCCGCATCGTCGATCTTGTTCATCTCCAGCGTGAAGAACACCGTCGGCGTCGAGATGTCGGTTACGCGCCCCTGACAGTTGCCATAGAACTGCCCTGATGCCGCGTCTGACGTATCTTGCTGATAGAGCAATCCAGCATAGGACATGATCCGGCCCATGATCTCGGACAGCTCTTCATATCGGCGAATGGCTGTGGCCATGTCCGCGCCCGAGAGCCCGGCAAGTTTCCCCTCATAGTCCGCTGCGAGACTGTCAGCTTTTTCCTTTGCCTGCTCAAAGGCCGTTTCAAGCTCGGGCGCGTCCGGGGCAGGGTAGAGGTCAGCGAGGTTCCAGCTGGGCAGGTCGCCGAGATCGGTAGCAGCGGTCATGTGTGTCTCACTCTTAAGTTTTGATACCGCCATCGGGCATAGGCGGCGCTTCGGGGTCTATCCGCGGGAGTTTGCGTTTGCGTCGAATAATGATGTCGCCGTTCGGCAGTATCTCCGGCACTTCGTAGTTGGGTAGGTTGTCGATCACGATGGGTAAACGCTCCATTAACGTTTCGATCATCGGGAGCAAGGACTCAACCGCCTCGCGCGCTTCTGGCCCGAGCAAATCTTCTGCTTGGCGCTCTAGTTCTTTCAAAGCGTCCGGTAGCGCGGTGTCTGCATGTGCGATGGGTGACCCGAAACCTGCGGTCATCGCAAGTAGGGCGGTCAAGGCTCGAATGCGCATGGCAATCCCTCCGAAATCTCCATCCGTGAAGATTGTTCATCGGATAAATGGCTATTCTTAGGTCGATTGTCGAGGGGAGGGACTTTGCCGATGGGGGCCACAAAAAAAACCGCCCCGAGGGGCGGCTTTTAATTCACTTACAGCAACTGCTTACTGAACGATCGTGATGTTCACACGGCGGTTCAGAGCTTCGCGAACACCATCACCGGTCGAGATCGCCGGGTCCAGCTCACTGCGTGCACCAACACGAAGTTGCTGACGGTTGATGCCCTGAGCGGCCATCGAGTCTGCAACTGCGCTTGCACGGCAGTTTGCGAGGCGGGTGTTGTACGCTTTCGAACCACGCGTATCGGTGTGGCCGATCACGTCAGCGTATTGAGCGCCGTAGCTGTTGAACGCCGACGATGCCTCATTGATCACCTGACCCGCTTCTGCCGTCAGATCACAACGGTCGTAACCGAAGTAGATCGTGTAGTTCAGCGGAAGTGCTGGAGCGGCAGGGACCTCAACGATTGGAGGAGCTGGCACTGGCGCAGGCAACGGAGCAGGCACCGGAGCAGGCTCTGGTTGAGGACATGAAAGCACAGCCTGATCGTTCACCGTCGCACAGGTACATCCTGCCGGTACATCCGCTCCAAAACACGCATCAACCGGTGCCGGAGGTGGTGGCGGCGGAGGAGGCGGTGGTGGCGGTGGCGGAGGTGGCGGTGGCGGTGGCGGAGGAGGTGGTGGCGGAGGCGGAGGCGACGCTTTTTGATAACCACAAGCTTCCAACGCGTCATTCAGTTCCGCGAGAATAGCATTCGGGTCCGTACAAGCGTGCGCACCTTCAGAAAGCTCCTCAGCGTAGTTGTCGTAGAGAGCCAAAGCACGCGCACAGGCCACAGGGTTCTTTGAGGACCCGGTGTTAATCGTACGGATCAATGACGAGTAAACATCATCGATCTCTCCAGACAGACCAAGCTGCCCTGGCGCCCATGGCTGAACCTGCTCACCGCGGAGGGCAGCAAGGCCCTTTTGCATGTAAGCCGATGCATCGATCCAGTTTACGTCTTCCGTTGCAGCAATGCGCGCGAGGTTTTGATACTCGCGCCCGAGGGCTGCGCTATACGTTTGTGCCGGAAAATCTAGCCCTTCAGTAGGAATGCTAGCGTCCAGAAAATTCTGAACACCAAACGTTCCACCGAGGCTTGCTTCAGGCAGCTTTCCACAGGCTGCAACGCTGACTAGAGCGCTTGCCATGAGGATGCGGGAAACCGTCTTCATCCCTCTCTCCATATCTTTTCTTGTCGCAGTCGGTCAAAACGCCAACTGTCACGACTTTGATGACGCCGAAACTCGGCCCACGTGCATAATGTTCCATGTTTCTTACACAACCGCAAACCTTAGTGACAAAAATGCCGTCATCGTAGAGAAAATTATGCCTTCGCGTCCTTTGCACAACACAGTCTGAAGGGCTCACAAGCGCATTGAAGGCTAAAGTGTTGCGTTTCGGGTCATATTTTTCTGATCTGCGTGTTTTATTAATACTTTGTAAACTTATTCCGTGTCTGTTTCATATTGAGAGTGGGTTTGATCCGTTCTGGCTCAACCTTAGACGGTGTCGCAATCAATCTCGCGATATCTGACGATTTTAGCGCAAGGGCTTCCGAGAGGGTGTTCTGAAATTGGATGCCAAGGCGCGATATTTGAGGGGCGACAGCGGGTTTTGAAGCAGCCGCTGTAGAAGTAGAGGGAATATTCGATGGCGCAGACAATTTTGATTGTCGATGACGATCCGGCGCAGAGACGGCTGTTAGAATCCGTTGTTGGGGCGCAGGGATACAAGACGCTCACCGCAAATGACGGCCAGCAAGCGCTTGATATGTTGAGGAGCGGCAAAGGTCCCGCGATTGACCTCGTCTTGCTTGACCTTGTCATGCCCGGTGTGAACGGCATGTCCGTCCTGTCCGAAATTCGGCCAGAGAACGCCGCGCTTCCGATCCTCGTTCTGACGGCGAACGGCTCAGTTTCGACCGTCGTACAAGCCATGCAGGCGGGCGCAAACGACTTTATCGTGAAACCCGCCAGCCCAGAGCGCCTTCAAGTCTCGATCCAAAACGCGCTCAAAATGAATGTGCTCGCGGGTGAAATTTCGCGCCTGTCGAGAAAAACCGAGAACCGGCTGCTCTTTACAGACTTGATCGCGCGTTCTCTTGTGATGCGTCAGTCGATCATGTTGGCAGAGCGCGCGGCGCAGTCGAACATTCCGATCCTCATCGAAGGCGAAAGCGGCGTCGGTAAAGAGGTTATGGCGCGGGCGATCCAAGGTGCGTCGGATCGTTCTGGCAAGCCGTTTGTTGCGGTGAACTGTGGTGCCATACCGGAAAACCTCGTTGAATCGATCCTCTTCGGCCACGAAAAGGGCTCGTTCACAGGGGCCACGACGAAGAAAATCGGTAAATTCCAAGAAGCAGACGGCGGAACGCTCTTCCTTGACGAGGTTGGCGAGTTGCCACCACAGGTCCAAGTGAAGCTGCTGCGGGCCATTCAGGAGGGCGAGGTCGATCCAGTCGGCGGAACCAAGCCTGTCAAAGTCGATATTCGTCTGATCTCGGCGACGAACAAGAACCTTCAGCAACTGGTTGCCGAAGAGAAGTTCCGCGAAGATCTGTATTACCGCCTGAACGTCTTCCCACTCGGTCTGCCGCCGCTGCGTGAGCGCCGCGAAGACATCCCGGAGTTGATCGCTTACTTCATCCACCGTTTCGCGGCGGAAGAGGGCAAGCCGGTTCGCGGCATTGAAGATTCCGCGCTGGAAATGTTGGGCGAGTATCGTTGGCCCGGTAACGTGCGCCAGTTGGAAAATTCGGTGTATCGAGCCGTTGTGTTGTCGGATCGCGAAGTTCTCACCCTTCATGATTTCCCACAGATCGTCGGCCTTTCATCCCACGGCGACGAAATGGCCGTTGCTGGGGGCACGATCGACGGCGAAGGCTTGCATGGAACCGGCGCGCCCGGTGGGTTCTCGCCTTACACGTCCGACGGCCATCTTCGCACGCTCGCGGATGTCGAAGGCGACATGATCCGCACGGCGATTACAAAATACCAGAACCACATGAGTGAGATCGCCCGGCGTTTGGGTATTGGTCGCTCTACACTCTATCGCAAGGTACGAGAGTTGGGTCTCGATGTACGGGACGCTGGATAGATTGGGGCTTAGGTCTTAGCGGATGCTTTGACTGATTGACGCTCGGCTCGCGCTAACGCGCGGGCCGTTTCTTTTTTAATCGCGAACGCGGCGCGGCAGTCCTCAGTTCGACTTGTCGTCGTCGTCTTCTTCCTTCGCGGCGGTTTCGTCGTCAGGCGTGCCGCCTGTCGCGTCGGTTTGATCGTCGGGCAAGGTGACATCGCTCTGGCTGGAACGTTCGCCTTCGGCCCAATATCCTTCGTAGGTTTCACCGCTGGCGTATTTCATCACGCCATAACCGTGGCGTTTGCCGTCGATGAACTCGCCTTCGTAATAGTTGAAGGCGTCACCATTCGGATACTTCGCCTCGCCCTTGCCGTGCATCAGGCCCTTGCGCCATGTGCCCGAAAACTCAAAGCCATCTTCGACAATGGTGATCGTCCCTTTGCCGTGGCGCAGCCCCGCCTTGAACTCGCCGACATAGATCGTGCCGTTCGGATAATTGGCGGTGCCTTCGCCTTCTTGCAGGCCGTTGATCCAATCGCCCTCATATTCGTATCCGGCGGGTGTCACCATCTTGCCGGTCCCGTGGTGGATCGTGTCTTTGAAGATCCCGGCATAGGTCACGCCGTTGGCATATTTGGCCTCGCCCTCGCCCTCGATACGGCCATCCACCCACTCGCCCGTATATTCACCGCCGTCTTCGTACTCGATCGTCCCGATACCGTTCGGCGCACCATCAGCGAACGCGCCCGTATAGACGGACCCATTCGGGTAGGTCGCTTTGCCGGTGCCTTCGATCTGGCCATCGCGCCAGTCCCCAACGTATTCGTACCCGTCAGGTAGCGTAAAAGTGCCTTTTCCGTGCTGCTTCCCGTTCACGAACTCGCCCGTGTACTGCCCGCCATCCGGATATTTGATCGTGCTGCCATCGACCGCCTTTGGCGGTTCCGTTGATGCGGCATCCTCACTCTTATCTTGGGCAGACAAAGGTTGAGCAAGGCACAGCGCCAATCCAGTCGCCACGATCAAATATTTCATCCAAGGCCCCTTGTCGGTCGTTCGTCGATTAGATGCGTCAGCAGATGAAATCTGCAGTAGGCGGATATTAGTAGGATTCTCTCTTTTTTCGCAACGACCGAGTGCTGCATGGACGCGCCGCATCAAGGTCGCTATCAGAAGCCGATACGAGTGTGGAGAGTCCCTATGACGGATAGGTTTCGGATCGCGGCAGCGCAACTCAACCCCACGGTGGGGGCGCTGGCCGACAATGTGGCAAAAGCCGTGGAGGCTTGGGAGCAGGCGAAAGCCGAAAAAGCCGACTTGTTGGTCCTGCCTGAGATGTTTATCGGCGGATATCAACTACTTGACCTCGTTAAGAAACCTGCGTTTCATCGTGCCTGTGTCGCTGCCGTTGAAGAACTCGCGGCCCAGACAGCGGATGGCGGACCTCAAGTTCTGGTTGGCTCGCCGCTCTTTGAAGATGGCGAATTGTTCAACGCCGTTTTTCTTCTTGAAAATGGCGGGATCAAGACCGTCTTTCGCAAGCATGAGTTGCCGAACTATGGCGTGTTTGATGAGAAGCGGCTTTTTGCCTCGTCCCCGCCGCGTGGCCCGATCTCAGTCAATGGTGTGCGGATCGGCGTTCCGATCTGCGAGGACGCTTGGTTTTCAGACGTTTCGGAGACTTTCGAAGAATCAGGGGCCGAGATTCTCATCGTCCCGAACGGGTCGCCATACGCGCGGGATAAGTACGACCGTAGAATGCAGGCGATGGTCGCCCGCGTAATCGAAACGGGCCTGCCACTCCTCTATCTCAATCTCGTTGGGGGGCAGGACGATCAAGTCTTTGATGGCGGCAGCTTCGCCCTGAACCAAGGCGCTGAACTGGCGATGCAGGCTCCATTCTTTGAAGAAGCCATGATCTACGTCGATTACGAGCGCAGCGAGGACGGCTGGGCTTGTGTGGGCGGCGAGATGGGCGAGGTGCCGGACGAATACGAGCGTGATTACCGCGCGATGGTCGAGTCTCTGCGCGATTACGTCCATAAAAATGGCTTTGAGCGGGTTGTTCTCGGGCTTTCCGGCGGCGTGGATTCTGGCCTCGTCGCGACGATTGCCGCCGATGCGCTGGGGCCAGAGAACGTCTGGTGCATCATGCTGCCCTCGCAATACACCTCCGACCATTCGCTCGAAGACGCAGCGGAGTTGGCGGCAAAGCTCGGCGCGCCCTACGTGATTTTGCCGATTGATGAGGGCGTGGGCGCCATCGAAGGTTCGCTGGCTTCGTTTTTCGAAGGCACCGAGCCGGGCGTCGCAGAGGAAAACATCCAATCCCGCCTCCGTGGTCTTTACCTGATGGCGTTGTCTAACAAGTTCGGCCATATGCTGCTGACCACCGGCAACAAATCAGAAGTCGCAGTGGGTTATGCAACGCTCTATGGGGACATGTCTGGAGGATATAACCCTCTGAAAGACCTCTATAAAATGCGCGTTTTTGAGTCTTGCCGCTGGCGGAACGCTAATCATCGCCCGTGGATGATGGCCCCCGAAGGCGTCGTCATCCCGCCGCGCGTGATCGACAAGCCGCCATCCGCGGAGCTGCGCGAGGATCAAAAAGACGAAGACTCGCTGCCACCGTATGAAATTCTCGACGCGATCTTGGAAATGCTGATCGAAGACGACGCCGCCATCGACGACATCGTCGAAGCCGGTTACGAGCGTGCCACGGTCGAGCGTGTCGAACATCTGCTCTCGATATCGGAATATAAGCGCTTCCAATCCGCTCCCGGTGTTAAACTATCCCGACGCGCGTTCTGGTTAGAGCGCCGCTATCCCATGACCAACAGGTTCCGTGATCGATCGTAGAACAACGTTTAGTGCGAGCGCTCGACTTCATGACGACGGTGCCCCAAGTCGAGCGAAGCTCACTTTGAAACCGTACGCATGAGGCGCGCCGAATGACGAAGCTCTTTTCTCCGTTCACCTTGCGTGAGGTCACCTTCAAAAACCGTATCGCGATTTCGCCGATGAGCCAGTATCGTGCGCAAGAAGGTTACGCAAACCTCTGGCACGCGGTCCATCTTGGCCGGTTTGCGATGGGCGGGGCGGCATTGGTCTACGCGGAAGCAACGGCGGTGGAGGCAGATGGACGGCGAACGCATGGAGATCTTGGTCTCTGGGAAGACGATCAGATTGCCGAATTGCGGCGCATCGCGGATTTCATCAGTGCCGAAGGGTCCGTTCCCGGCATTCAACTGGCTCACGCGGGACGAAAAGCGTCGGAGCGTCGCCCGTGGCACGGAGAAACCCCTGTTGATCACGAGGATGCCGCTGAGCGGAACGAGAGGTCATGGACAGCCAACGCACCGTCCCCGATTCCTTATGCGGATGGTTGGCCCACGCCTGTTGAGATGTCCGAGGCGGATATTGAGCGCGTTATAACGGCCTTTGGTGAAGCCGCGCGGCGGTCCGCTGAAGCTGGTTTCAAGATCATCGAAGTGTACGCCGCGCACGGGTTTCTCATCCACCAATTCTTGTCACCAATCGCCAATCAGCGGACGGATCAATGGGGTGGAAACATAGAAAACCGCCTGCGGTTCGCGATCAGGGTCGCGCAGGCCATCCGCGCAAACTGGCCTGACCGCTATCCGCTCGCGTTTCGATTGTCGGCAACGGATTGGCTCGATGGCGGTCTGGAAGTCGCGGACACCATCGATGTCTCGAAAGCCTTAAAGGCTGTGGGCGTCGATATGATTGATTGCTCGACCGGGGGAATTGGCGGCAAAGAACGCCCGCGCCGCATGACCATCGAGCAAGGGTTTCAGGTGCCTTTTGCTGACCAAATCCGATCTGAAGCCGAAATCGCGACGATGGCGGTCGGATTCCTATGGGATGCCAAATCCTGCGAAGACCTCGTTGAGGCCGGAAGCGCCGATATGGTGGCGTTAGCGCGAGAAATGCTGGACGATCCCAATTGGCCGCTCCATGCCGCTGCCGAGCTTGGCGCGGACGAAGGCCATGCAATGTGGCCAATCGAGTCGGGCTGGTGGCTGATGAAACGAGACCGCCTTCTGAGCAAGCTTGGTCTGCGCTAAAAGAACATTTCTTCGATAATCGGGTGGCTTCACGGCGATCTATTTGACCGCACCCCCGTTTTTCAGGCACAGACAGATGGCTTGACCCTTACGAGTGCGATCCTGAGATCAGAAAGAATAATGTCGATGAGTGCTAATCCTGTCACCCGTTTCGCCCCATCGCCTACGGGCAAGCTACATGTCGGCAATCTGCGTCCCGCGCTGCTCAACTGGCTCTTCGCCCGGAAGAATGGCGGACAGTTCGTCCTACGGATCGATGACACCGACGCCGAACGCTCGAAGGAAGAGTATGTCGACGCGATCAAGCGCGATTTGGAATGGCTTGGGTTGGATTGGGACCGCTATGAGCGTCAATCCGAACGGCTCGACCGCTATAACGCCGTCGCCGATGATTTGCGGGCGCAAGGCAGGCTCTACGCGGCCTATGAGACTGCAACGGAGCTTGGCCTGAAGCGGAAAACGCTGCTGCAATCCGGGCGTCCACCCGTCTATGACCGCGCTGCGCTCAGCCTGACGGATGAAGACAAAGCGGCATTCGATGCTGAAGGCCGCAAACCGCATTGGCGTTTCAAGTTGGATCAAACGCGAACCGCGTGGACGGATGGCATTCGCGGCGATGTGAATGTCGACTGCGCCTCGGTATCTGACCCGGTGCTGATCCGTGAAGACGGCGGGTTTCTCTATACCCTGTGCAGCGTTTGTGACGACATCGATTTCGGGATTACCGATGTCATTCGAGGCGAAGATCACGTCACCAACACCGCGACACAAATCCAAATCTTCGATGCGATGGGCGATAAACCCACGGGCTTTGCCCACCACTCCTTGCTGGTCGATGCGGACGGCTCGGGTCTCTCTAAACGTCTCGGCTCGGGTCTCTCTAAACGTCTCGGCTCGCTGACACTCGAGTCTTTACGAGAAGAGGGTGTCGATCCCCTCGCGCTGCTTTCCTATATGGCGCGCCTCGGCACGTCCGAACCCATCGAGGCGCGCGCGACCCATGCCGAGCTGATCGAGGGCTTTGACCTCGGCACCCTTGGCCGCGCCCCGGCGCGCTTTAATCGCGAAGAAATCGATGCGTTGGGCGTGAAGATGCTCCACACCCGGCCCTTCGAGGCGGTCGCTCCGCTGCTGAGCGATGCGGGTGTCGACGCCGATATTGCCCCAAAATTCTGGGAATTGATCCGCGAGAACATCGACTCGACCGATGACATTCCTGGCTGGTGGAAGGTGGTCACCGGCGACATCACGCCCGACATTGCTGACGAAGACGCCGAGTTTGTCACAACGGCTCATGCGGCGCTGGACGCGGCGAAGCCGTGGGATGAAACGACGTGGAAAACCGTTACGGGCACGCTGAAAGCCGAGACGGGACGCAAAGGGAAAGGCCTCTTCATGCCCCTGCGCAAAGCTCTGACAGGCCGCTCAAACGGACCGGATATGGGAGCCCTGCTGCCGCTGTTGAGACGGTAGTGGCGTGAGGCGCATCCTAATCGAACTGTTGGTTCTAACACTCGCGGTCTGGATGCTCTTTCGTTTCCTCGGAGATATGGGCATGAACTTCCGCCTAGCTGGGATACTTGCATTTTTTACTGTCCCAGCATCGATTGCCGGAGAGTTGCATGGTCATCGCACGGGCAAACAGGTTTCGTCTGGATTCGCTTGGCAAGTCGCCTTCACTGGCAGTGCGATGATTGCGGCAGCGTATACTCTTTTCTTCGCTCTTACGCGACCACCGCTCTCGGCGTACCAACTCGGGGTGATAACGCCACTCGGGTTTGCAGTATTTCTTCTCTCATTTCTCCTTATCCGTCTTGTTTTTCGCTGGGGCGTGAGTTTTGGGGTGCGAAAGAATCCACAATCAGTTGATCCAAGAATTTTTGATTGAGAGAGCGATAATGCAATTGAAGCGTAACGGCCTCTTGATGCCAATTCGAAGCGCCCTGATTAGACATTCTATTGGGTTAAAGACGGTCGTGCGGTTATCAATCCTTAGGACACCGACATGAGGCGAATTTTGATCGAGCTGCTGGTTCTGACGGTCTCACTCGTGATCTTTTTTCGCATCTTTGCTTACTATGATTTCAACATCGGCTGGGTTGCGGCGTTTACCACTCTTACGGTCCCGGCATCAATTGCAGGCGAACTTCATGGGCGTCGCAATGGGAAAGATGTTTCCTCCGGATTCGCTTGGCAGGTGGCTTTCGCCGGTGCAGCTGCCGTTGCCATACTCAACGGTCTCTTCTCTGCAATCCGATTTCCATATTGGTCGCTCTTTGACATTGGGGTGATTCTGGGAGGGTCTCTCGCGATCTTCATCGTTTCGTTTCTCTCCATTCGGGTGGTTTTCCGTTGGGGCGTAACGTTCGGTGTGCGGAGAAACCCCCAGCTTTTGAAACCCGATATTTTTGATTGATGGAACGGAGCCGACAATGAAATGCAAAAGCGTCTTCCCGCTCTTACGCGGGGGTGTGACCGGTCGTCGAACAGGGCCTGACATGCCTGCGCTGCTGCTACTGCTCCGGCGGTAGCGGGCGTGAGGCGTATTGTCGTAGAACTGACGGCTCTGACTGTCGCGCTCTGGTTTCTTTTTCGCGTTGTCGCGTTTTTAGGCCTCAATTTCGGGTGGATCGGCGGGCTTGCGACATTGACCGTTCCCGCCTCGATTGCTGGCGAACTGTATGGTCGGCGCACGGGGAAGGAAGTTTCGTCCAGATTTGCCTGGCAAGTGGCGTTTGCTGGTGGTGCAATATTGACGTTACTTCTCACCGTTTATTTCGGGATACGTCTGAGCGGTTCAGGATTGTATTTGCTGGGGCCACTATTGGCCATCACCCTGATTATGTTCGTTCTTTCCTTTCTGTCCATTCGATTGGTTTTTCGTTGGGGTGTCACCTTCGGGACGCGGAAAACACCGCAGCAAATTGACCCGGCGGTTTTTGACTAGGGCGATCTCAGTTCTTTACCGTGGGACTGCACTGAGCCAATGTGGCGGGGCCAATGCTAAACCACCTGACGGGAGCCGGATATGGGCCGCATTATCTTTGACTATGTCTGGATCACCCTCGCGATCGCCATTGTGTTCGCTTTGATCGGCTACTTTTTCCCAGATCTCGGCAGCAGTTCGAGTAGTGTCGTCACGACCATGATTGCGGCGATGGTGGCGGGTCAGCTTCATGGCCAGCGCACAGGACTGGAGGTTTCTTCGGGATTTGCGTGGAAAGCCGCTGCGATCCTCACGCTTGTCTCGCTGGCCATCGGCGTCGCGTTCATCGCATTGGTTCAAATGTCAGGCGAACCGTTGTTACCGGAAGATGCAAGTTTTGGCGTTTTCGGTGTCATTCTCGCGATTTTTGTCTTCATTGGCTTTCTCATCACCCGTTTCGCCTTCAGATGGGGGGTGAAAACAGGGGCAAAGGCCGCCGCACTCAAGAAAAAGACAAAGCCAGAAATTTTCGACTAGGGGGCTGCGAAATCCGCCAACAGCCCCTACATTACCCCTCATGAGCAAGCTCAAGAAAATCGGTGCAGGCGTCGGCGGTGTCGGCATTTTGCTGCTCGCGATCTATCTCGCGGCGTTTTTGTTCGTGATTTTGCTCGTCGTCGGGGTCATCGGCGCGATCTACGTCTACTTCAAAGGCGGAAAATTGCGCAAAGAGTTCGAACGCCGTCAGGCCGAGGCCAATCCCGGAACGATTGATGCCGACTATGTTGTCGTCGAAGAACAAGCGATCAACAGCAAGCCGACCGATCACCAATAGCGGATCAGTGCATCTTGTCCTTGCGATCCTGCGATGTCGGGAAAGACAGGTTCGAACTACTGTAAGAGCTGCCGTAGGTCAGAACGCCATTAAAGACCTGCTCAAGCGCATCGCGCGCCTGCGGCTCCGTCAACTCCGCGAGGGGGTGCATAAACGCAGACCAAAGCACGCCGTCAGAGATCGCGTATTTTATATCCAGCGCGGTATGGAAGTTCGCCTCTAGGCATCGGGTCAGTTCAGCGGCATCCATCTCGTCGGTCTCTCGAATGGGTGCAATGAAGCGCATCCGATTGTGTGTTTCATCGGTCAGGCAGATAATCCGTACTTTTTCGACAACGATCTGCCAATGGCCGGCATCGCCCTCGACCGATACGTCAAGGCTGCGGAACAGGTTCCCGAGCGCCGCGTTATCCATGATCCACCCTCATCCCTCAGTCGCCTACCGAACAGCAGACACCGTAAAAACCTAACACGGAGATTTAGTTTGCATAGCGAATCCGCAGGATGGCGCTCGAAAGCCTCAATATGCCGCCGTGAACGAGCATTCACTTGACGGTAAGCCTTCCGACCGACAATAAAGGTGTATGAGCACCGCAATCACCATTTCGATCTGCATTATCCGCTGACACATCGTCCGCGGGCTCGTTTTCTTTTCTCAACTTGAATGGTAAGCGTCTCCCGCAGGAGAAGGCCACCTATGACCATTCGTCTCTACAATACGAAGACACGCAGCAAAGAAGACTTTACGCCGCTAGATCCGTCGAATGTGCGGATGTATGTCTGTGGTCCGACGGTCTATGACCGCGCCCATATCGGCAATGCGCGTCCCGTGGTGGTCTTTGACGTGCTGTTTCGCTTGCTGCGCCATACATACGGTGAGGATGCCGTGACGTATGTGCGGAACTTCACGGACGTCGACGACAAGATCAACGCGAAGGCGGTCGAGATTCAGCAGAGCGGCGAAACGCTCGTCGAGACCGTCCGCCGCATCACCAACGAGACCATCGGCTGGTATCACGAAGACATGGACGCGTTAGGTGCGCTGCGCCCCACCCACGAGCCGCGCGCCACCGAATACATCGCGCAGATGATCGCAATGGGCGAAGACCTGATCGCGCGCGGTCATGCTTACGAGGCCGAGGGCCATGTCCTGTTCGAAGCCCGCACCGATCCGGAATACGGCTCGCTCTCGCGCCGTCCGCTGGATGAGATGCGCGCAGGCGCCCGCGTCGAAGTTGCCCCCTACAAGCGCGACCCAATGGACTCGGTGATCTGGAAGCCGTCCACCGATGACCAACCCGGTTGGGACAGCCCGTGGGGCAGGGGCCGCCCCGGCTGGCATATCGAATGTTCTGCGATGGCCGGAGATTTGCTCGGCGCGCACTTCGATATCCACGGTGGCGGTATCGACCTGCAGTTCCCGCACCACGAAAACGAATGCGCGCAGTCCCGCTGCGTCGGGCATCAGTTCGCGAATGTCTGGATGCACAACGGCTATCTTCAGGTCGAAGGCGAGAAAATGTCCAAGAGCTTGGGCAATTTTTTCACCGTCGCGGACCTGCGCGAAAAAGGCATCCCCGGCGAAGTCATGCGCCTCGCCATGCTGATGACCCACTATCGCAGTCCGATTGATTGGACGGAGAATGCGGTGGGTGAGGCAGAGAAAGCGCTGCGGAAATGGCGCGGCATTGTTGGGGATGCGTCGGCAGGCGACGACGTGCCGCAAGCGGTTCTCGATGCGCTGGGCGATGAGTTGAACACACCTCTGGCGGTTGCCGAACTGCACAAACTCGCCGCTTCGGGCGATGCGGCAGGCTTACGCGCGGGCGCAGAAGTCATGGGCTTGCTGACGGACGCACTCGGCGGATGGGATGCCGAACCGGAGGCCGACGCGGGTGTGTCTTCGCAGATCGACGGATTGCTCGCAGATCGCGCTGCTGCAAAAGCTGCAAAAGACTTCGGCAAAGCCGACAGCATCCGCGCCGCACTCGTCGAGGCAGGTGTCGAAGTGAAAGATGTTCCCGGCGGTGCCGAATGGTCGCTGACGCCATCCTTTAATGCGTCGAAGCTTCCCGAGGTTGAGGATGTTTGAAGTCGCTAACCCTGTTTTGCGCGCAACGCGCCGTTCCGAGGGGGGGCGCAAAGCGCCGCCCCGTGGGGGCGGAACGGCGCTCGGTCGTGCGATGCACGCCCGTCTCCATTCGATCTATGTTCATTCCCGCGTAAGCGGAAATCTCATGCCTCAAGAGGCAAACGCCGCATGAATAACCCCGGCTTCATCACCACCGCCCAAGCCGACCGCGCCCGTGCCGCCGTTGAGGAACGCCTCGTCGAGCGCCTCAAACGCGCGCTTGATGATTACATCTCCGACAACGGCTATCGGCCCCGAACTCCGGTCGCCAGTTATTGCAAGCAAATCGGCCTTGGCATCCGAATTACAGAGGGTGCCGGGGCCGAATACGACACCCCCGACACCCGCACACTCGCCCACAAAATAGACCAGACGTCGATGCCCTCCGTGCTCCGTCGATATTTCGAGTGAATGCCATGACCAAAGACCGTCTCTACCTGTTCGACACCACCCTCCGCGATGGCCAACAAACCCAAGGCGTCGATTTCTCCGCCGAAGACAAGCGCCGCATCGCCGCCGCACTGGACGAACTCGGCATCGACTATATCGAGGGCGGCTGGCCCGGCGCGAACCCCGTCGATACCGAGTTCTTCGCCAATCCGCCGAAACCCAAGCGTGCCAAGTTCCTCGCCTTCGGCATGACCAAGCGGGCGGGGCGCAGCGCGGAAAACGACGACGTGCTCGCAGGCGTGCTCAATGCCGGAACCGACACGGTTTGTTTGGTCGGCAAGACCCACGTCTTCCATGTCAAAACCGCGCTCGGCATCACCAACGATGAGAACCTCGAAAACATCCGTGCCTCCATCGCGCATTGCGTTGCTCAAAACCGCGAGACGATGCTGGACGCAGAACATTTCTTTGATGGCTACAAAGCCGACCCCGACTATGCGCTGTCCTGCATCGAGGTCGCGCTCGCGGCGGGCGCGCGTTGGGTCGTGCTCTGCGACACCAACGGCGGCACGCTCCCCGGCGAAGTCGCCACGATCACCCGCGCGGTTTGCGAACGCTTCGGCGGCGACAAGATCGGCATCCACACCCACGATGACACCGGCAATGCCGTGGCCAACACGCTTGCGGCGGTCGAAGCAGGCGCGCGTCAGGTGCAAGGCACGCTCAACGGTCTCGGCGAGCGCTGCGGCAACGCGAACCTTGTTTCGATCATCCCAACGCTGCTGCTCAAATCACCCTTCGCTGAAAT
>CAZXMX010000038.1:0-20847 GCA_964641645.1 uncultured Neomegalonema sp. | reverse complement strand
GGGCGGCGAACGGCAGAATTTTCTCGGCAATCTCCAGCAACTCAGCTTTCAGCGCCGCACCATCCAACGGTTCCTCGCCCAAGCCCTTGCGCAGCGGATTGTGGTGCGCCATCAGGCGGTCGATTCGATTATCGAGCGTTTCTTCGTCCGCCAAATCGCCAAGGCGAATGGCGCGTCGGCCCACTTTATCCTCGTAAGCCGGGCCGATTCCGCGCCCGGTCGTGCCGATCTTGGCCTTACCCGCCGCCTGTTCGCGCAAACGGTCGAGATCGCGGTGAACCGGCAGGATCAAAGGCACAGTTTCGGAGATTTTAAGCCGATCCGTGCCAACCACGACGCCCTGCTCGGCAATCCGCGCAATTTCATCCAGCAGCGCCCACGGGTCCAGCACAACACCCGAGCCAATGGCGGATTGCTTGCCTTCACGAACGATACCGGAGGGCAGCAAAGACAGCTTATAAACCTTGCCGTCGATGACCAACGTATGCCCGGCATTATGGCCGCCCTGAAAGCGCACCACCACGTCGGCGCGCTCGCTCAGCCAATCAACAATCTTACCTTTGCCTTCATCGCCCCACTGGGCACCGACCACGGCCACGTTCGTCATGCAGAATCCCCTATCTGACAGCCGCGCAGGTGTAGCCCATGCAGGGGCATCGGGGAAAGGACTGAGTTCAGCAAAATGCGTCGCATCAAGACGAGTTCACAGGCTGACCACCTGCTCTTTGGGGCAAAATCGGCTGGAGGGCCAAAAATGACAGTGACAGACCATAAATTGCTGGATGGCCGGGCCATCGCTGCCGGGATTCGCGCGAAGGTCACAACCGACGTCGCTGCCCTAAAGTCCGAGGGCTGGCCGGTTCGTCTGGTCTCGATTTCGGTCGGAGATACCGAGGCCGCGCAGCTTTATGTCCGCAACCAGCAGCGCGCCGCCGAAAAGGTCGGAATGGACTTCGAAGCACGGGATTATCCGGAAGATATCGGGGCCGAGGAGTTGCTCGGCATTGTCCACGGCCTGAACACGGACCGCCGGGTCACCGGAATCATTGTCCAGCGCCCCACACCCGAGCATCTGCCAGAACGCGACATCCAGCGCCGCGTCCATCCCCTGAAAGACGTGGAAGGCATGCACCCGTCCAATATCGGAGACATCGTTTATAACGATCTGCGGATGGGGCCGTGTACCGCTGTTGCAGCGGTCGAGTTGCTCAAAGCTACGAAAATGAGCCTCGAAGGGCTGGAAGTCACTGTCATTGGCCATTCCGCCATCGTCGGAAAGCCCATCGCCTTTTTGCTGATGGCCGAAGGCGCGACGGTCACCGTTTGTCATCACCAAACCCGCAATCTCGCCATGCACTCGCGTTCGGCGGATGCCGTCTTTGTCGCCGTCGGCAAGGCAGGGCTTGTAACCGGCGATATGCTCAAGCCGGGGGCCGCCCTGATCGACATTGGCATCAACCAAGTCGAGGGCCGCGTCGTCGGCGATGCGGATTTCGAAAGTTGTGCTGACGTCGCCGGATGGATCACGCCCGTACCGGGCGGCGTCGGCCCGGTCACCGTCGCCACACTCCTCAGCAACGCCGTCACCGCCGCCCGATTGCAAAGAGATCGATATTTAGAAGATTTCGGCGACGCGGAGACACGGCGAAACTAACGAGCGCGCTTCCGCGCTAAGGAACCGATCAAGTTCGTGATGACCCGCCCCGCTGTCAGAGCCGCAGTGCCGTCTCGATCCCGCTCCGGAACAAACTCGATCATATCGAAGCCGACGATGTTTGCCTTTGCGGAAACGCGATGGACCAAATCGATTGCTTGGAGATAAGTCAGACCGCCGGGGGTCGGAGCCATGACGGCAGGCATGATCCCGGCGTCAAACGCATCGCAATCGAAGGTGACGACGCAATTCGTATTCTCCGCGACGTGCGCCAGAACCGGACCAAGCCCATTTTCATGAACCGCTCTAGCCGTAATGATATCCGCACCCCAGTCGCGGGCGAAGACAACCTCTTCTTTGCGCGCGGAACCCAGGCCGCGAATACCGACTTGGATGATCTTTTCGACATGGTCCATCTCAGACGCACGCCGCATGGTACTCGAATAGCCGAGCGGTTCGCCGCGTCGCTCATCGCGCCAATCAATATGCGCATCGATTTGCAAGATCGTCAGCGGCCCTCGGCCAACAAAACCCTGTAAAAACGGGATCGGCGTGGAGTCGTCTCCGCCGATCATAATTGGAATACAGCCCGCCGAGACAATCCGCTCGGTCGCGCTGCGGATCAGTTCCCGATTTCCGGGGCCATCGTCGGGTTTCGTCGTGAGATTACCCAAATCAGCAACGCTGAAATCCGCATCATTCAACAAAGGACCATCGAGATCAAAATCCCAGTGGTGCTCCCACCCGATATCCTCGGCCAAAGCAGATCGCAGAGCATCGGGTGCTGCTGCGAAAGGTTCATTCGCGATTTCGGGATAGGGCGTTCCGTGCGGTGCGCCAAAGAGTGCGGCATCGGCAGTATTCAGATCGATATTATTGCCGCATCCAAAGAACGGGACCGGCGCGTCTTGAAAAGATGAGATCATCTGAAAATCCTCCGCGCCATTCGATGTCCCGTCAATAGCCAACGCCCGCTTGCTCCAACGCTTGATGCAGCGGACCGCTGTATCGAAACACTTCCAGGTGCGTGTGATGCACTTTGCGCTGTGTGGATTCGATGGCGGCGATACGCGCCTCGGCTTCGGCCAGTGTCGAAAAATCGTTCGGCGGCGCGATCAGGGCCCTTGGTCCGCTCGTCGGTGCGCGCAGAACGGCATATCGATACGAGGGCGTCATGCGAAGTGCAGATTGACCCGCCGGTTCTGCTTGCCCTTCTTCTCGATCTTGCCAATCCGAACCTTGCCGATCTCTGCCGTTGAGGTGACATGCGTCCCGCCGCAAGGCTGCAAGTCGACATCACCGATCCGAACCAAGCGCACGCGCCCCTGACCGCGCGGCGGCTTCACCGTCATGGTTTTGACGAGGCTCGGATTGGCATCAAGTTCCTCGTCTGTGATCCATTCCGTCGTCACGGCATGATCAGCAGCGATCATCGCGTTCAGCGCATCTTCGATGGCTTGCTTGTCCTCTGGCGCTTCGGGCATGTCGAAATCGAGCCGAGATTTCTCCGCGCCAATTGACCCGCCCGTGACAGGCAGCGGAATGGCGACCGAGAGAAGATGCAGCGCCGTGTGCATCCGCATCATCGTATAGCGACGATCCCAGTCGAGCGTCGCCGTCTCCACCTCCCCCACAGCCGGAAGCGGACCCTCGCAGACAT
Organism: uncultured Neomegalonema sp.; assembly: GCA_964641645.1. Lineage (GTDB taxonomy): Bacteria > Pseudomonadota > Alphaproteobacteria > Rhodobacterales > Rhodobacteraceae > JAHDDY01. The sequence continues at coordinate 17,533 of CAZXMX010000038.1, read as the reverse complement.
GGACGACCGTATCGTTGTCGCCCTTGATCGTGTCGATCACCTTCGCCGCGCCGAGTGTTCCCTGATCACCGGGCTGCCCTCCCCCAGCGGGATAAAAGACCGATTGGTCCAACGTCACATGGGTTCCATCCACCAACACGACCTTGGCGTCGCAAGACCGCAGCGTCGCATCGTCGCGGAAGAGAGGGGTCGTGGGCATGGGGCTTTCCTTCTTGTCGGCGTTTTTGGGCGACATTTTGTATCACCCTCCGCACAGGCGATCCTGCCCGGACTGCGATAATCTCCTGAAAATATCTTTTGATGTAATCGCATCCCGAGGCGAGGTGTCATGCAATTTCTGATGATTGGCGCTGCTGATGGGCAGATTTTGCACCGAGGGAACGCCGTCATCCAACGCAACCAAATGGACAAAATCAACGATTTTTGAGATAATCACTATCATTAATTGTTATTGACGAACATTGCGGCAGGCTGTTCAGTGCCCCCAATGAAGAGACGAGAAAACGTGGCGTATAGAGAGAGCTAAACCTCCCTTACGCATGGGAGCCGATGATACATGTCAGCGCTGGCAGAGCCTCAGGTTGAGCTGTCACCGACGGTCTCTGATGAGATCCGGCGGACGACCTGCTACATGTGTGCCTGTCGCTGCGGTATCAACGTCCATCTGCGCGACGGCATTGTCCGGTATATTGAGGGCAACAAAGACCATCCGGTGAACCAAGGCGTGCTGTGCGCTAAGGGCAGTGCCGGAATTATGCAGCATTACTCGCCCGCCCGCCTCATGAAGCCGCTCAAACGAGTGGGGCCGCGCGGGTCTGGCGAGTTTGAAGAAATCTCCTGGGATGAAGCGCTAACGCTTGCGGCGGATCGTCTCGGCAAAATTCGCAAAGACGACCCTAAAAAGCTCGCCTTCTTCACGGGCCGTGATCAGTCCCAGTCGTTCACGTCGTGGTGGGCGCAGCAATACGGCACGCCGAACTACGCCGCCCATGGCGGATTCTGCTCGGTGAACATGGCCGCCGCTGGCATTTACACGATGGGCGGCGCGTTTTGGGAGTTTGGGTCGCCGGATTGGGAGCGCACCAAGATGTTTATGATCTTTGGCGTTGCCGAGGATCACGATTCCAATCCGATCAAGCTGGGCCTCTCGAAACTCAAAGAGCGGGGCGCGAAGATCGTTGGCGTGAACCCGGTGCGCACGGGCTATAACGCCATCGCCGATGAGTGGGTCGGCATCACGCCCGGAACCGATGGGCTATTCGTCTTGGCGCTGATCCACGAATTGCTGCGCGCTGGAAAAGTCGACCTCGACTATTTGCTGCGCTACACGAACGCGCCTTGGCTGGTGATCCGCAATCCGGGCAAAGACGACGACGGCACGTTTGCCCGCGACGAAAACGGCGAGCATCTCGTCTATAGCCGCAAATATGCCGAAGTCCGCGTCGCCAAGACCAACCGCCTTGATGCGTCGCTGAAGGGCGAGATTTCGTTGCCCGATGGCCGCCGCGCCACGCCGGTCTTCCATCTGCTCGCCGAGAAATATCTCGACAAGCAATACGAACCGGAAGCCGTGGCCGAAACGACAGGTGTTCCAGCGGCCACGATAAAACGTCTCGCGGCGGAACTCGCACACACCGCTTTTGAAGAGGCGATTGAACTCGATCAGCCTTGGACAGATGTCTACGGCGAGCGCCATGCAAAGATGATCGGACGTCCGGTCAGTTTCCACGCCATGCGCGGCATTAGCGCGCATTCCAACGGTTTCCAGACTTGTCGCTCGATCCACATCCTGCAACTGCTGCTTGGCTCGGTCGAATGTCCCGGCGGCTATCGCTTTAAACCGCCCTACCCCAAACCTGCCATCGGCCACCCGATGCCGCACACCAAGCGCACGGGTGAAGGCCCCCTCGCCGGGCCGCATCTCGGCTTCCCCCGGGGTCCGGTTGATCTGCTGCTGGATGACGACGGCAATCCGGAGCGCATAGATAAAGCGTTCACGTGGGACAATCCCATGTCGGTGCACGGCCTGATGCACATGGTCATCAGCAACGCTCATGCGGGTGATCCCTACAAGATCGACACGCTGTTCATGTACATGGCCAACATGTCGTGGAATTCCTCCATGAACACGCGCGGCGTCATGCAGATGCTGGAAGAGAAAGACGAGAACGGCGACTACAAAATCCCGTACATCATCTATTCAGATGCCTATTCGTCCGAGATGGTCGCCTATTCCGATCTGATCCTGCCAGACACGACCTATCTGGAGCGCCACGACTGTATCAGCATGTTGGATCGCCCGATCTGCGAACCCGATGCCGCCGCCGATGCGATCCGCTGGCCGGTGGTCGATCCGGCAACCCAAGGATACGACCGGGATGTCAAAGGCTTCCAGTCAACTCTGATCGAATTGGCAGCAAGGCTCAAACTGCCGACCTTCGTCAACGACGACGGCACGGCAAAATACAAAGACTACGCCGATTACATCGTCAATCACGAGCGGCGTCCCGGCGTTGGCCCCCTCGCCGGATGGCGCGGCGATGGTACGGCAGAGGGCCGCGGCGCGGTCAATCCGAACCAACTTGAGAAGTATATTGAGAACGGTGGTTTCTGGGTTGGGCACATCCCCAAAGAGGGCCAGTTTTACAAATTTGCGAACCAGGCCTACCAGGATTGGGCTGTTGGGATCGGTATCATCGACGCGCCAGCGCCGTTCTTTAGCCAGTTGTATCTGGAGCCAATGCAGAACTTTAAGTTGGCGGCTCAAGGCCATGGCGACCGCCAACCACCCGAGCATCTGCGCCAGCAAATCCTCGATACCTTCGACCCGCTGCCAATCTGGTACAAACCGTTCGAACAAGAGGGCATCGACGAAGACGAATACCCCCTACATGCCATCACGCAGCGACCGGCTGCGATGTACCACTCATGGGGATCACAGAACGCTTGGCTGCGCCAAATCCATGGGCGCAATCACATGTATGTCCCCGGCGAGGTTTGCGACGCAAAGGGCCTAAAAGACGGGGATTGGGCGCATATCAGCTCGTATCACGGGCGCATCACGGTTCCCGTCGCACGCATGGATGCCGTCAATGGCAAGACATTGTGGACGTGGAACGCCATTGGCAAACGCAAGGGCGCATGGGCGCTGTCTGACGGCGCACCGGAAGTCAAAAAAGGGTTCTTGCTGAACCATCTAATTCACGAATTACTGCCGCCAAAGGGCGACGGATTGCGGTGGTCAAACTCCGATCCAATTACCGGTCAAGCCGCTTGGTATGACTTGCGGGTGAAGATCGAAAAAGCCGATGGTCCGTTCGATCAACCGCTGCCTGATACCGGTAAACAGACCAGTCCAGTCCGCGAGGCACCGGACGAAATACGCTATGGGGAAGAGTGGACGTAAAGACATGACCCCTATAAACGACAAAAAAGTCGAAGTTTATTCGATTCACTGGAAGGTAGAGAACTGATGCTCACCAATAACCCGTTTGCAGAACTTGCGTCCTCCATTCCTCCTGGAGTGATGAAATGGTTCATCCTCCTTATGATTCTTTGCGTTATTGGGGGCACAATCTTTGACGTGGTCCACAAGAAGAGCGCGAAATACTTCTTCGCGACTGCGAAAAAGTCGGCTGAAGAAGCAACGCAGCCGATGACAGACACGAAGGCCAGCCTCGCGATCAAGACGATTGCCTCGGATGTGCTGACGTCGTCAGAGTTTTGTAATCCGCATCGCCGAATTGCGCATCTGCTGGGCATGTACGGTTTTGTCTTCTTTGTCATCTCGACGTTGGTTCTGGTGATCGGTATGTCAGACGGCGGTTTCTGGGGCTTTATCTGGCACATTTCCGCGTGGATGGTTTGTGTCGGTGGATACTGGTTCTGGTTCTTTATCCGGGTCGATGTTTCCGCTGAAGGCAATTCGCCATTCCGCATTGTCCGCGCTGATATGTTCATCCTGTCACTGCTCGGCATGGCCACGTTCGGTCTACTTTGGTCCTTCACGCAAGGCTCGGCATTTGGTTGGCTTTGCTTTGGCCTCTTCCTGCTGTCGACGGTGCTGCTGTTTGGCGGCGTGCCGTGGTCGAAGTTCGCTCACATGTTCTTCAAGCCTGCCGCCGCCTTTCAAAAGAAAGTCGCCATGGCCAACGGCTCTGCCATGAACCTACCCACGATTTCCCGTGACGATCCTGAACAACAGAAACGTCACTCGATGGAACTTCTCGTTGATGCCCCCATGGATATGGGCCTCGGTATCAAACGCGAAGCGCCGCGCCACCATTAACCGCCAATCGCTGGCAAGAAATAACAAGAGACAAGGAACAGGCTCATGCCAACTTTCGTCTACATGACAAGCTGCGATGGGTGCGGACACTGCGTCGACATCTGCCCATCAGATATCATGCACATCGATAAGACGACGCGCCGCGCGTACAACATCGAACCGAACATGTGCTGGGAATGTTATTCCTGCGTGAAAGCATGCCCACAGAACGCCATCGATGTTCGGGGTTACGCAGACTTCGCACCACTCGGCCACAGCGTTCGCGTGAACCGCGATGAGCAAAAGGGCACGATTGCCTGGCGCATTAAGTTCCGCGACGGCACCGAAAAGAACTTCCTGTCGCCGATCACGACCAAGCCTTGGGGCGAAGGCATCCCAAAGATTGCCGACGAGGCCGGTCCCGATCAGGAAATGCGCGACAGCCAACTGCTCTACAAAGAGCCTGAATACGTCCGCATGGATGAAGGCGGCCTGCACACGCTGGAATCGAACGGTCTCAAGATGAAAAAAGGCGTGTACTACTGATGGCTCATAAAACGATAGTCGAAGACGGCATCGACGTATTGGTCGTCGGCGCAGGTCTGGGTGGCACGGGTGCCGCTTTTGAAGCCCGCTACTGGGGACAAGACAAAAAGATCGTCATCGCCGAGAAAGCGAACATCGACCGCTCTGGTGCTGTTGCTCAAGGTCTTTACGCGATCAACTGTTACATGGGCACGCGCTGGGGTGAGAATAACCCAGAGGATCACGTCCGCTATGCGCGGATCGATCTGATGGGCATGGTCCGCGAAGACTTGCTCTTCGATATGGCCCGCCACGTCGACAGCACGGTTCACCAGTTCGAGGACTGGGGTCTGCCGATCATGAAAGACCCGGAAACGGGACAGTACCTTCGTGAAGGTCGCTGGCAGATCATGATCCACGGCGAGTCCTATAAGCCGATCGTGGCGGAAGCCGCGAAGAAATCTGCCGATGAAGTCTTCAACCGCATCTGCGTCACGCACATGCTGATGGACGAAAGCAAACCGAACCGGGTTGCTGGCGCGGTTGGCTTTAACGTCCGCACCGGCAACTACCACGTCTTCAAATCGAAGGCGGTTGTTTGTAGTGCGGGCGGTGCCTCCAACATCTTTAAGCCGCGCTCGGTCGGTGAGGGTTCGGGCCGGACTTGGTATGCGCCTTGGTCGTCTGCGTCGGCCTATGGTCTGCTCATCAACGCTGGCGCGAAGATGACTCAGATGGAGAACCGGATCGTTCTCGCCCGCTTTAAAGATGGTTATGGTCCGGTTGGTGCTTATTTCCTGCACCTCAAGACCTACACGCAAAACGGCCTCGGCGAAGAGTACGAGTCCAAGTGGTTCCCGGAACTGCAAAAGATGGTCGGCAAGGAATACCTCGATCCCGAGGCATCCCACGTCACACACCGTCCGATCCCGACTTGCTTGCGGAACCACGCGCTCATCAGCGAAGTGAATGCAGGCCGTGGCCCGATCCACATGGTCACGATGCACTCGTTCCAAGATCCGCACCTTGAAGAGGTTGGCTGGGAAAACTTCCTCGGCATGACCGTTGGTCAAGCGGTTCTGTGGGCAGCAACGGATGTTGATCCGAAGAACGAAAACCCAGAGCTGACCACGTCTGAGCCTTACGTCATGGGCTCGCACGCGACCGGCTCGGGCGCATGGTGTTCCGGCCCTGAAGACGTCTCACCTGACGAGTACTTCTGGGGTTATAACCGGATGACGACGGTCGAAGGCCTGTTCGGTGCTGGTGATGCCGTCGGCGGTACGCCGCACGCGTTCTCCTCCGGCTCGTTTACCGAAGGCCGCCTCGCAGCCAAAGCCGCATGTAAATACATCGACGATGGCAAAGGCGAAGGCATTGTGGTTTCGGATGCGCAAATCCAAGGGCGCAAAGAAGAAATCTTCAAGCCGATGGAACACTACAAGATGTATCGCAACGCGATCGTCGCCGGCAGTGTCAACCCGCACTATATCAACCCACAACAGGGTCTTGAGCGCCTGCAAAAGTTGATGGATGAATATTGCGGCGGCGTGACGGTCAGCTACATGACCAACGAGAAACTTCTGCTGATCGGCCTCAAGAAACTGAAGCTGATGGAAGAAGACCTCGAAAGCATCGCGGCGGCTGACGTTCACGAACTGCTGCGCGCTTGGGAGCTGAAGCACCGTCACCGCGCGGCTGAGTGCGTCACCCAGCATACGCTGTTCCGTAAGGAAACGCGCTGGCCGGGTTACTACTATCGCGGCGACCACATGAAGGTGGACGACGAGAACTGGCACGTTCTGACGGTATCGCGCCGCGATCCGGAAACCGGCCACTACACGATGGAAAAAGCGCCTTGTTATCACCTCGTCGGCGACGACGAATAACACGGCCCAACATTGATGATCGCCAAAGGCCGCACGGGCATTCCCGTTGCGGCCTTTGGCAGTAGAAACGACCTGATCGAGAGAACGAACGCGTGAGCATTGTCTTCAAAACTGACGAAGAAATCGAAGGGATCGCCGAAGTGCTGTGGCGTGATCTCGTCACGAATTCGAACGATGGTAAATACGGCGAGTTCACGAAGAACTTCTCGCGGCCCTTTGCCAAGGCGATGAACCAAGTCGAAGCCGGGCACCAGTTTGCGAACAGCGAGCTGGCCCGCAATCTTGCCCCGGACGCCGAATTCCTCGGCGTTATTCGCCGCGGCGATCATGTGACGGTTCTTTACCGTCAGAAAAGTACGGTGAAGCAAGGCGAATGGCTGGGACGTCTGGTCTTGGGTCTGGAAGACGAACAAGTGCGTATCTTTGGCGCGACCATATTCTGAGGCTTTGATATGACCGACATCATCGAAGACGGAAAATTCGTCGAGCTGACGTATAAAGTGATCGACGCCAAAACAGAGATGGTCTTGACCTCTGTTGAGTTTCCGTTGGGTTACATCCACGGTCACACCGAAGTCCTCGCGCCCTTTGTCCACCGCCAGCTCGAAGGCAAAAAAGAAGCGGACATCATTGACGTGCCGATTGACGGCAATGCGATTTATGGCGCGCGCGACGAGTCGCTCGTCTTCACGGATCGGATCGAAAACGTCCCCGAAGAATTCCGCAAGATCGGCAACTCGATCCTGATGGAAAACGACAACGGTCAGACCAAGAGCTTTTTGGTCACACGAATGGATGACGAGACGTTGACGGTGGATGGCAACAATCCGCTGTGTGGCCGTGAGGTGATCTTTACCCTCAAAGTCATGACCGTACGCGATGCGACCGACGAAGAAGTCCAAGCAGGGGGTGCGGTTCTGGCCGAACCAGATATCGACCCGTCGCTGCTGAAACCCGCCTAACGCACTCGAAGATTTGAACCAACGAATACGAAAAGAGGATCATCATGGGTAACGTCGATTCAAAAGCACCCGTTCCTGACGGCAAGACGCCCTACTACACAACGCGTCAGATGAAGCCAAACGAAAAAGGGTTCGTCGGATACGAGACGATCTGGGAAGAAGTCCAAACGGAAATTCCCTACGAGACCCCAAAGCGCCCTTAACTCGACGCTAAAATTTAGGCGCGGCCCCAAATTTTCCGGAGCGTATTCACGCTGTGCGAACGACGGGCCGCGCCATGCCAACATTTGAAGAGACGCGCCTTTATTTCGGGAGCCATCGGTCATGCTAAAACTCGTCCCACCGCACGGATCCGATGAGGTTAAGCCTCTGCTTCTGCCCGAGGCAGCACGCGGCGAAGAAATGAAAGAGGCGGAGACGCTGACCAAAGTCCCGATGACGAGCCGGGAAGTCTCCGATGTCTTTATGTTCGGCATGGGCGCCTACACCCCGCTAAACGGGTTTATGAACGAAGACGATTGGCGCGGCGTTTGCGCAGATATGAAGTTGGCCGACGGTGTGTTCTGGCCAATCCCGATCACGCTGTCCGCGTCCAAAGAACTCGCCGAGACGATCAAGGTTGGCCATGAAGTCGCGCTGACCGATGGCGAGTCTGGTGAAATTCTCGCAACGATGTCGGTCGACGAAATCTATGCCATCGACAAAGAGTTTGAATGCTCGAATGTCTATCGCACCACCGATGCGGCGCATCCCGGTGTGCAAAAAGTCATGGAGCAAGGCGCGTTCAACCTCGGCGGCACCGTGCGCGTTATCTCTGAGGGCGAATACCCGGAGAAATATCCCGACCTCTATTTGCGCCCGAACGAGTCCCGCGCGTTGTTTGCCGAAAAGGGCTGGACCCGCGTCGCTGCGTTCCAAACGCGGAACCCGATGCACCGCAGCCATGAACACCTCGCGAAGATCGCCGTTGAAGTCACAGACGGCGTCTTTATCCACCAAGTTCTTGGCAAGCTGAAACCCGGCGACATTCCTGCCGAAGTTCGCACGCAAGCCATTCAAGCGATGATCGATAACTACTTCGTTCAAGACACCGTGGTGCAGGCAGGGTATCCGATTGAGATGCGCTATGCCGGGCCGCGCGAAGCATTACTGCATGCTCTGATCCGTCAAAACTTCGGCTGCTCGCATCTGATCGTGGGCCGCGATCATGCCGGGGTTGGTGATTACTACGGTCCCTTCGATGCGCACCATATCTTTGATGAGATCGCCGAAGATGCGCTCAAGACCGAAGCGCTCAAGATTGACATCACCTTCTATTGCAAGAAGTGCTATGGCATGGCGACAGGCCGCACCTGCCCACACGGGCGTGAGGATCAGATTCAGATTTCTGGCACCGAGCAACGCGAGATGCTGTCGAATGACGCTGATATTCCGTTGGAGTTTAGCCGCCCCGAAGTCGTGGCTATTCTCAAAGACTATTACGCCAGTCTGAAGTCGTAATCTTGTCCTGTGTTGATCGCGCAAATCTCTGACACGCATCTCGCGCTCGATACGCCGGATGCGGCGCGGCGCACGGGGGATTTAGAGCGGACAATTTCGGATATCAACGCGCTCGATCCGCTGCCCGATGTGATCGTTCATACCGGTGACGTCGTGCATAACGGTCGGGCCGACGAGTACGAAACCGTCACGAAGATCTTGTCGAAAGCGCGCCCGCCAGTCTACGCGATCGTCGGGAACAAGGATAACCGGAACGCCTTTCAGACGGCCTTTTCCTCAGAGGGCTACCTCTCGTCCAAGTCACCGTTCGTGACCTACGCGATTGACGAATACCCGCTCCGTCTCGTCATGTTGGACACACTTGACACCCAGAGCAACAAGGGTGACTTCTGCATCAAGCGCGCTGAGCTGTTGGCGAGTATGCTACAGACGCACAGCGACAAGCCAACCGCCGTTTTCGCTCACCACCCCCCGTTTGAAATTCTTGTCGGACCGGAACCGTGGAATTTCGGCACGGAAGAAGCGATGGCTCGATTGTGCAATGGCTTGGAGAAATCCGATCAGATTGTCGGCCTATTCTGTGGTCATGTTCATCGTGCAACGACGGGGTGGGTCGGAAAGATACCGGCGACGGTGATACCCTCCATCGCCACGACGCTTCGTTGGGGAGATTATCCCGAACCGATACAGACGCGCCCGATTTACTATCTTCACCACTACGACGCGACTTGGGGTTTTTCGACGACGGCGCGGATCGTTTAATCACTCTGTTTTTGGTTTCCCTGCATTGCCTCGATCACGTCGTGTATGTTTTTGAGATTAACATCCGTTTGCTTGAACGGAATTTCGATCCCCTCTTCACGGAACCGCTTTTCAATCTCAAAGTTGATATCGCTCCGCGTCGAGAGAACCCAGTTCACATCGCGCAAGAACCCGCGCGCCTCAAAGTCAAGCGAGTCCGCACCAAAGCCTTGAAAGACAACACTCGGCTGAGGGCGGCGGAGGACCATGGGATGCGCGCGTAGGATTTCCATCAAGATCTTTTCTACCTGTCTGGTATCCGTTCCATAGGCGACGCCAACCGGCGCAATAACGCGGCCCATCAGATCGCCGTGCGTCATGTTCATGACTGCACCAGAGATCAGCTCGGAGTTTGGAACGATGTAGCTCGCCTTGTCGAACGTCTTGATTTCCGTCGAGCGGACATTGATCCGTTGTACGGTGCCGTGCGTGCCCGCCACCTCGATCCAGTCGCCCACTTTGATTGGGCGTTCGATCAACAAAATGATGCCGGAGACGAAGTTGTTGACGATGTTTTGCAGGCCAAAACCGATACCAACACCGAGCGCGGCACCAAGAAACGCCAAGTTGGTGAGGTCTAAGCCGCCCGCGCCAATCGCAATCAACGCCGCAAGGAAGAAACCGAGATACCCAAGGCCCGAAACAATCGACGACCGGACACCTGTATCCAGCCGCGTGCGCGGCATCACCGTACGGCGCATGACGGCTTGCACGACCCGGGTGACAAACAGACCCGCGCCGAAAACCAGTGCTGCAATCAGAATGTCACCAGGGCGGAAGGTACTATCCCCGATGGTGAAGCCATTGCTGAGACCGAAGTAAACCTCGCCCAAATCATCCTGTGTCGCACCCCAGATCAGAGCGAGGATTGGCAGCGCCAATAGGATCAGGATGAAACCGACGAAGACCGGCAGAAGACCGCCATCTCGATCATCCTCAACGGCTTGGTCGCCCTTGCGTTCGCGGGTGGCCTCGGAAAGCGCCGATGTGCCTTCCTTCGCGACCGAAAAGAGCAAGATGCCCGCCGCCATGACCGCAGCGGTCAATAACGTGTTGTAGAAGACGAACCGCGACAATGCGAAGTAGCCCGCCAAGGCTAGCAGCGGTGCGATGATCGCAACGGCATAAGCGATCCGTCGAACGATCCGGCCTGCACCGCGCGAGAGCCAAAGTTCGGAATCGTCGGACGCATCATCGTCCAGCGTGACGGGGTCATATGTCTCGATCATTGCCGTGACACGGGCCAACCGCCACAATGCGAGGCTGCCCCCGAGAATGATTCCAGCGTTGATGACGCTCAACGCGCCAACCGGCCATCCCAATGTCTCGCCGACATTGACCAGCGCCGTATTCAACGCCATCGCCAAGGCAATCAACATGGAATAGCGCGCGGCGGAGCCACAGTACTCGCTGTCCAATAGCGACAGCCTCAAGCGCGGTTCGGTCGGCGCAAAGAACGCATAGACGATGGCATAGGCGGTTGCGAGTATTGCCGCACCCCACGCCAAGCCATCCAAGACGACCTTTCCGGTGTCGCCAAATACCTGAAGTTCGACCAACGCAAATCGAGCCACGATCAAGGCAATCAACGGCGTCGCCAAACGCGTGATCGTCACACCAATTCCAACCAGCAAACGAATGGTCCGAGACCGCGCGGCCAAAGGAGGCTGCGTTAACTCCTCTGGATTTGATTCAGAAATATCGGTTCCAGCACTGTCTTCGATCACATCGACGGTCGGCGGCCCTCGATCCCCAAGAACCCGATACAGCCATTTCAGAACCGCCCGACGCGCGACAAAGACAAGGATCAGCGCAAACATGAGGGCACCGAGCGCGACTGCCCCCGCCACCGTCCAAATTTTCTCGAAGATGGCGGTCTTCGTTGACTCGGAAGATTCCAGCGCGACTTCGCCGCCTGTTGAAAGCAAGCTCTCACCGGCGAGAATCCAATTGCCGGGGTCAAGTGGCGTCGGGCCGCGCGTCAAAAGGCGGTCGGTGAACTTTTGTCGACGCAAGACGGTGATCCGCTCCAACAGGCTGTCCGCACGGGTGAACGCGAGTCCCGCCTTACTACTGGTGGCTTTCAAACCGTCGAGTTTAGCTTGAAGTTTTGCGCGATCTTCGGCCACTTCGGGCGCTTCAGTTTCCCCCTCTGCGGGCGCGGGACCAAGCGCATCGAGTTGCTCTTGCACCGGTACCATCTCGGCCTTTGCTTTGTCCGCGATGGTTTGCGCCTCGGTCCGGTCGGCTTCTATCTCGGTCCGGCGCGCGTCATCCTCCAGAAAGCCGTCGACATTGGCTTCGATTGCCAACTCGATTTCTGCTGCATTGGCTTCCCAATCAGCAAGCAACGTGTCGACGTCTGCAAGTTTAATTTCGTCAGTCTGCGCCATCACCGGAACTGCGGCGAACAAGCAACCGAGAAGAAGGAAAACAGCAAAGAGGGAATGTCTCATCAGAGGAATCAAGCCTTGGATGCGATCGCGAGGAAGGATTCAATCGACTCGGTTGATGTCGAGAATGAGGTCACAAAGCGAACCCGTACCGTTTCGCCGTTACCATCATCTGATTGACTGGGTGGTTCCAAATAATACCGCGCGCCTTCAGCCTGCAAAGCACGATGGACTTTGAGTGGCAGATGAACGAACAGCATGTTTGCCTCGACCGTATTTTCGATCTCGACACCTTTGATGTCGCGCAGCCCCGCGGCCAAGCGAGCGGCAGTATCGTTTGAGTGGCGTGCAAGCGTGAGCCAAAGGTCATCCGTTAGATAAGCCGCCATCTGAGACGAGAGCATCCGTCCTTTCGAGATGAGATGCCCACCCCGCTTGCGGCGATACTCGAACTGGGCAATGCGGTCAGCTTGTCGATCCGGATCGAAAAAGATCACCGCCTCTGCCGCCAACGCGCCATTCTTCGTTGCTCCAAGGCAGAGCACATCGACTCCGGCACGCCAGCTCATGTCTGCAGGGGACGCATTGCTCGACACCAGCGCGTTGGCAAAGCGGGTACCATCAAGATGAACCGCACAGCCTTTCTCATGCGCCAGCGCCGACAGCGCCGCGACCTCATCCGCACGATAAAGGGCGCCGGCCTCCGTGACATTCGTCAGACTGAGAACAGCGGGGTGTACCTGATGCACCCCGCCTGCGCCGGTCTCATTCAGCGCAGCGCGCAAGGTGTCGGGTTGAATCTTTCCGTCCGGACCGTCCAGAAGAGCCAGCTTTAAACCACCCCCAAAAAACTCCGGCGCGCCGCATTCGTCGACCTCGATATGGGCATGGCGGTGACAGAAGACCGCACCCCATGGTGGCGCGAGGCTAGCCAGCGCCAAGGCATTGGCCGCCGTTCCCGTGCTGACCAAGAAAACCCGGCATGACGTTTCGAAAATCCTCGAAATCGCCGCCTCAACTTCTTCCATCATTGGATCGGCACCATAGGAAGGCAAAGCTCCCTCATTCGCTGCCATGATCGCTTGGAGGATTTCCGGCGCGGCCCCGACCGCATTGTCACTCGTGAAGTACATCGTCACTGCCCACCAGTTTTTGATTGTACGATGAGTATCGCGGCTAACGCCAAAGGCGCAAGCCTTGCGCACAAGCAGCCCGCAACATTCGGGAATTAGGTCGTGACGCCCCCTAAACCAACGGCTACCGTCAACAAAGGGCAAAAGAAGAGAATCCAAGAATGTGCAAGCTCGTCACCTTCATCCAGCGAATGATCGGACTTCTGGTTGTTCTCTACATCCTCTCCCCGACCGCCGCCTTGGCCCAAGGGCTGATAGGGGATAGCGGCGGTGGCGGTACGACTGCTGCAACCACCTTGCCCGATCCACTGACCGCCGATGCCGCCCGCGATATGGTCTCACGCCTTTCCGACCAAGAGGTTCGAGGGCTTTTACTCGAACGGTTGGATGCCGTAGCGGCAAGTGCCGAAGCCGCAGATAATACACCCGTATGGACGGTCCTCGGGCAGACCGTGGAAGATACAGGCACTGGCATACAGCGCGCCATCTTTGGCCTGCCCAATCTGATGACCGGCGTTAGCGCCGGTTTTGAGAACTTCTTTAGCCCGAGGGGATGGCCCGGTGTCGGGCGCCTGATCGGGTTGACAATCCTTGGTATGCTGATCGGCTTCGTTGTTGAGAAGGTGATCAACTATTTCCTACAGCGCTTGCGCGGATCGCCAGTGAATGTCTTGCCAGAAACCCTGCGTGAGACTCTGAAGGTTTTGAGTTGGCGCGCTTTCTTTGAAGCTTTTGGCCTTGTCGTCTTTTTCTACGTCACAGGGTTTGCATTGCGGGCGCTGTTATCAGAAGACCCACCCGCAGCATTAGCGGGTGAGAAGACGTTTCCCGATGCCCTGATCGCCACCACTTTCGTCAGCGCCGTTGTGATCACTCCAAGAATTTTCCGATTGATCAATCGAGTTTTGCTGGCACCAAATCAACCTCATTTGCGACTGGTCCATACGGATGACTGGACGGCAAAGTTCCTCAACCGGCAAACGACGATTGTCTTTGTGGTGTGGGGCATCCTTGGGTTCTGTATTCCGTTTCTGGCCAGCCACGGTGTAAGTGTCGGCGAATATCGGATCGGTTTCTGGCTCAACACGCTGGGCTATCTCATTTTCTTTTATACCTGCTGGAAAGCCCGTGAGGGGCTGACCAAGATGTTGATGGGTGCCGACGAAGACGTCACCCCCGGTGAGGCAGCGGTTGCGCGCGCCTACCCCTATATCTGCATGGGGTTAATCGTTCTGAATTGGCTGTTGATTGAGACTCTTGTCGCCAAGAAGATGTTCCATCTGCTCGATGGGCGCGCCACCGTCACGCTGATCCTGTTGGTTTTTGCGCCGACCTTTGACACCGCCGTGCGCGGCCTTGTGCGGCGTTTGGTTCCGCCGATGAGCGGTGAGGGATTGGTTGCTCAAGCCGCCTACATCCGAACCAAACGCAGCTATATCCGAATTGGCCGTGTGGTTGCGACCGTGGCGGTGATATTTACCATTACGTGGCTGTGGGGCATTGACCTGACCAACCTAGCGGCGGCTGGTGCAGGCTTTCGGATTGTTGGAATTATCTTAGAGGCAATCCTGATCCTGTTGGTGGGGTATATGCTCTGGGAGCTGATCTCGCTGTGGATCAACCGAAAGCTGGCCGCCGAACGCACGGCGATGGGATTTGACTCCGAGGATGAGGGCCTTGGCGACGAAGGTGGAACAGGCGTTTCCCGTCTGGCCACCGTGCTGCCGCTGTTGCTCGGGGTTATCAAGGTCGCGATTGCCGTGATCTTTGGTCTGATTGCGCTCGGCAACCTTGGGATAGACACGACGCCGCTGTTGGCCGGGGCCGGTATCGTCGGCCTTGCCATCGGTTTTGGCGCGCAAAAGCTGGTGGCGGATATTGTCTCGGGGATTTTCTTCCTGATCGACGATGCCTTTCGCGCCGGAGAGTATCTTGATGTTGAAGGGACGATGGGAACAGTCGAGCAAATCTCAATCCGGTCGATGCAATTGAGGCACCACAAGGGGGCGGTTCATACCATCCCGTATGGCGAGATTCCGAAAGTCACGAACTTCTCCCGCGATTGGGTGATCGTAAAACTGAAGTTCACTGTGCCCTTCGACACCAATCCGCAGAAGGTCAAAAAGCTGTTCAAAAAAATTGGCGCGGAGATGATGGAAGTGCCGGAATTCGCCAATGACTTTTTGCAGCCGTTCAAATCTCAGGGCGTATTTGATTTCGACGATGTTGGTATGATTATCCGAGGCAAGTTCATGGCCAAACCCGGAAAGCAATTCGTATTGCGCAAGGAAATCTATAACCGCGTCAAAGCCGCGTTCGAAGCCAACGGTATTTCGTTTGCGCGCCGCGAAGTGCGGGTTGCGATCCCCGGTCTGGAGGAGCGCGATGATCTCAGCGACGAGCAAAAAGCGGGCGTCTCCGCCGCCGCTGCACAAGCGGTTGATACCGCCACCGCGCCGCAAGGAGCATAGCGGATTAGCTTGATCCCGCCGCCGCTCGCGCGCTATCAAACGAGGCTTTAGCATTCCGCCATGCCACACCATCGGGATAGGTGTGCAGTGTCGGAAGCAATTGCTCGGCGAAATCCTCCGACGATTCCTTCGGCAAGAGGGACGGCAGATTGTCGATGGCTGTGATCCACTTTCCCGGTGCAATCTCAACAAAGGGAGCATCCCAAGGTGTCGGGGATTCGTAAACCGGCAGGGGATTATAATCAGAGAGCGGATCGCAGGCGACATCGGCAATCATCGACAGCCGCGCGCCCTCCAAATCCTCAGGCCGAACCATCACCAAGCCCGGACCTTGCATCAGCACACAGCTTAAAAGGATGTCATGATCCAACAGCGCCGCCCGATCCAGATTTGCGGTCTCTTCCATATCCCAGCAGGTTGGCTCGATCCCAACAGAGGCAAACAAATCGCGAGCGCCCTGCCCTGACCGGCCCAACGCGCCGACGATCAACGCTTTCGGCGGCGTTTCGCGCATCAGACCCGTGATCGGGGTTAGGAATTCCTTGCGGGATTCTGTCGCCTTGATGCCATTGAATGGACCCGCTTTTCCATCCGACAGCCAGCCCCATAACCCGATGGCCGCGCCAAGCCAACCCGCCCAATAGCCAAACGCGGCGACGCGGCGTCCATCCTCGCCAGTCAGATATTCGATGTCGAACAACGTGCCGCCGCCCTGATGATAGCGGGCCAAGGTGCTGCGCCAGCCTTGCTGCTCTTTGAACACATGGGCGAAGTGACAGAACTGACGTTCCAACAGCACCGGCAGTGCGGGCAGCTCTTTGACTCCGAGGATCAAGGCATCTTGGGGCGCTTCGGGCCACAGACCTGAAGGTTTAATCTCGCACCCGGCAGCTTTGTAATCCGCATCAGGAAAGACCCGTTTGCGGCTACGCTCAACAGTTATTTGTGCGCCACTGGCAATGAGAGACGCCGCGCCCTCAGGCGTCAGCGGCGCACGCCGTTCGGTGTCGCGCGCTTCATCTCGAAGCCAAATATGCATTAGGAACCTCGGGGGTAACAGATACTGTCGGGTAAAACTTCTGACGGAAGAGCCACGCGCTCATCGACAACAGGCGCCGCACCGCTGGCAACGAGTCGCAGCGCGGTGGGATAGATTTCGTGCTCGGCTTTCAGGACGCGTGCAGCCAGCGTATCCGGCGTATCATCCGGCGCGACGGGGACCACAGCTTGCGCGATGATCGGACCTTCATCGACGGGCGCACGGACGTAGTGAACCGTGCAGCCGTGCCACCGCACGCCTTCGCTCAGCGCCCGCGCATGGGTGTCCAGACCGGGAAACGACGGCAGCAGAGAGGGGTGAATGTTGATGAGCTTATCGCGCCACTTTTCAACGAACCATGGCGTCAGCACGCGCATATAACCCGCATTACACACCAGCTCGACGCCCGCCTCGATCAAGGCGGCATCCATCAGACGCTCATGGGCTTCGCGGTCCATTCCTTTGTGAGAGATTGCGGCGGTTGGGATGCCTTGATCGTGTGCCCATTCCAGACCCGCCGCCGACGGATCGTTAGAAACCACCAGCGCGACCT
>CAZXMX010000037.1:0-21108 GCA_964641645.1 uncultured Neomegalonema sp. | reverse complement strand
CGCTTGCGCGTCGGGAATGACCCAGACTTTGAGAGAGATGTTTGATGCAAGCTATTTTGGATGAACTCGAAGCGAAGCGCGAGCAAGCCCGGTTGGGTGGTGGTCAAGCCCGAATTGATAAACAACATGAAAAAGGTAAGCTAACTGCCCGTGAACGCATTGAATTGCTTCTCGATGAAGATAGCTTTGAGGAATACGATACCTTCGTGGCGCATCGCTGCACCGATTTTGGGATGGAGCAAGATCGCCCGATGGGAGATGGCGTTGTCACGGGATGGGGAACCATCAACGGACGGATGGTCTACGTGTTTTCTCAAGACTTTACTGTTTTCGGCGGAAGTCTCTCTGAGACCCATGCCCAAAAGATTTGCAAAGTCATGGATATGTCGATCCAAAATGGTGCGCCATTGATCGGGTTGAACGATTCCGGCGGCGCTAGAATTCAAGAAGGTGTCGCATCTCTAGCAGGTTATGCCGATGTCTTCTTGCGTAACGTGAAAGCATCGGGCGTTGTGCCTCAGATTTCAGTTATCATGGGGCCGTGTGCTGGCGGCGCGGTCTATTCCCCGGCGATGACCGACTTTATCTTCATGGTTGAAGACAGCTCGTACATGTTCGTTACAGGGCCTGATGTCGTAAAAACGGTGACAAATGAAGTCGTTACAGCCGAAGAATTAGGCGGCGCGCGAACGCACACGGCAAAGTCCTCCGTGGCCGATGCCGCCTTCGCCAATGATGTTGAAGCCCTCGCGCAAACCCGTAGGCTTGTTGACTTTCTTCCCTTGTCGGCAAACGAACAGCCCCCTGTTAGGCCGTTCCATGATGAGTCGAACCGGATCGAGATGAGCCTTGATACGCTCATTCCCGACAATCCGAACACGCCTTATGACATGAAGGAATTGATTTTGAAGATCGCCGATGAAGGCGATTTCTTCGAGCTTCAAGAGGCTTATGCCAAAAACATGCTGACTGGATTTATTCGTTTGGAGGGGCGCACGGTCGGTATTGTCGCTAATCAGCCCATGGTTTTGGCCGGGTGCTTGGACATTGATTCCAGCCGCAAGGCAGCGCGTTTCGTCCGGTTTTGCGATGCTTTCAACATCCCACTTTTGACCCTTGTTGACGTGCCGGGATTCCTACCGGGAACGGCTCAAGAGTATAACGGCATCATCAAGCATGGTGCTAAGTTGTTGTTTGCATTTGCAGAAGCGACCGTTCCAAAAGTCACCGTTATCACCCGAAAAGCCTATGGCGGCGCGTATGACGTGATGAGCTCCAAACACATTGGCGGCGATGTAAACTACGCGTGGCCCACGGCTGAGATCGCTGTGATGGGAGCGAAAGGCGCGACGGAGATCCTGTATCGCAGCGAGTTAGGCGACCCAGAAAAGATCGCTGAACGCACCAAAGAATACGAAGATCGTTTTGCCAATCCCTTCGTCGCAGCCGAAAAAGGCTTTGTCGATGAAGTGATTATGCCGCATTCCACACGCCGCCGTGTGGCGCGATCCTTCGCAGCGTTGGAGAATAAGCAGGTCGAAATGCCATACCGAAAGCATGACAATATTCCGCTCTGACCGCGCTTTTATAGGGTTAATGCGCTGTCCTATTTTGATCACTGCGAGGCGTATCAAAACGGATCGTTGTGTCAGGTCGCTTCAGTTGTCTTAACAATGCGTTTACGGGCGGTTGGCCGTACATCCGTAGAAATACGTGACCAGGCGAGGGTGATTGATGACATCGACCGAGACCGCGAGCCAATAATCTCGTTCTTTTTTCGGGGCTTGCGAAATGATCCTCATTTCAAAATGATTGGTGGACGCTGTACGGGATTGCAATTTTGCCAAATTTACGTTAGTTAATGGCACTCTACTTGCGGAGGCTCACAGCAGGTAAGAACATTAGTCCGACTAAATTGTCCGCACACTGACTATGGGGGATGTGCGGCAGGCTCAGGGAAAACGAAGATGAAACGACTGACACCAATCCTCTCGACCATTTTGTTTGCTGGCCTGACAGCCCCAGCTTTTGCAGCGTCGATGAGCAAAGAGACCATTCAGCTCCGTTTGAAATCGCAAGCCGTCGCGACAAAAATCCAACCGGCCTCGATCCGCACCGACGAGAATGATGTTCCGCTGAGCGACAGTGGCTATCAAGCGATGCCGAACAACGCGAAAATCATGCTCGACATTCAGTTTGCTGTTGGCAAAGCGAAAGTCACCAAAAAAGGCGGCAAGCAAGTCACCGCGCTTTGCGAGGCGATGAGCGCGATGGAAAATATGCCAAGCCTTCATCTCATCGGCCACACAGATCGTTCGGGCCGTGCGGAGAAAAACCTCGAAGTTTCGCAGAACCGCGCTGCGGCTGTGAAAAACTACATCGTCACCGAATGCGAACTCCCCGGTGGTCTGATCCTGACGAGCGGAGAGGGCGAAGCTTTTGCGCCGACGACAGGTCCAGCCAACAACGCGGATGATCGCCGCATCGAAGTTCAACTCATCGGCGCACCGGCTGCAGAGCCGCTGGACGAAGAGAAACTCAAAGAAGAAGTCAAAGAAGACAGCTAATATCCGGCGCGCTTTCAATCAAATTGCAAGCGCAGCAGGCCAACCTCTTCGTGACGCTTGAGACGAAAAAAATAAGCGCGCTCCTCATCCGAGGGGCGCGCTTATCATTGGGTCGGGTCTCGCGAGGCTGAGAAGCCTTTAGTCGAGCTTATCCCAGTTCGCTTGTGCTTTCGCGATCATGGCATCTTCGCCCTTGTCGAAGTATTCGCCACCCACGGGGCGGGCGAACAGGTAGAGGTGCTGGCCATGAATGCGCCAAACCTCGGGGTCGCCTTTGACCACAATCCCCTTCGACATGGCGCGCGTACAGAAACCGCCGAATTTTGGTGAGTACCCTTCAGGGTTCGCGCGGAACGTCTCGGCGTCGGCGGCTGTTGCAAAGCGCCATTTCGCGCCTTTCCACTCCACGACGGTCGATGTCGATCCCTTTTGCGGCGCGCCAAGGCGGAAATAAGCCGTCGTGTCATAGCCTTTGATTGCTGTGCCGTTGGTCTTCGCGATGCGGTCGCTCGCCAAGACAAGCGTAGGGAGCGAACCGAACACGGCGGCCCCAGCGGTCGCGTATTTGATGAAGTCGCGGCGCGGCAGGAGCGTGTCGCTGAGTTTTGCCATGATATGTCCGTCCATTTCGTTGCCTAGGATATCGCGCGCAAGTGTACTGGCACGGAAGGCGCACAAAAAAGGCAGAGATGCTCAAGGACGATCAACTTTCCTTGATGGCAGTAGCCTTCGTTTCGTTTAACTCATTGAAAGCGCGATGTACTTTGGGCGGATTGCAGAAAGTGGACCGGCGTTCGCAGGTCGAATTGAGTCCGTGCCAGAATTTAGCCTGAATACTCTCGGCCCTACCTACCTTTAAAATCAGGTTTGCGTTTCTGCATGAACGCTTTTCGGCCTTCGACGTAGTCTTCTGAGGCAAAGCATTGCGCGACCATTTTGTTACATTTTTCGAGATCGCGCGCAGAAGGGTCAGGCTGCATCACCTGGGTCGAAATGTATTTCATCGCGCGGATGGTGAGGGGCGCATTATCGGCCATCAGATTGGCAAGTTCGTTTACGCGTGATGGAAGGTCACTGTCCGCCACCACTTCTTGCAACAGCCCAAGGCGAAGCGCCGTCTCCGCGTCGATTGACTTGGCCGTGAACATTAGTTGCTTTGCTGCAGCAATGCCGACCGCATTTACCAGACGCCGAATGGCATCGAACGGATATCCCAAAGCCAGTTTCGCAGCAGGCATCGCGAACCGCGATTTTTCCGATGCAATTCTGATGTCTGTGCAGGTGGCGAGGTTTAAACCGCCGCCAATGCAATACCCATCGATCATCGCAATTGTCGGTTTCGGGAAATTTTCGATGGTATCGTAGACCTCTTTGATGCGGGCATTGTAATGATCGGTCGCCTCTTTCGATCCCCGCTCCTTCTCGAACTTCGAGATATCGGCACCCGAGACGAAAGATTTTCCGCCTGCGCCTGAAAGCACCACAACACGCACGTCGTCATTGTCGGAGAACGATGAAAGGGCGACCTCGGCGGCGTCCCACATCTCTAGCGAAACGGCGTTATGGCGTTCGGGATTATTGAAAATGATATGCCCCAAAGCGCCGTCGATGTGAGCAGACATTTTCTCGGTAGCCAGTGAAAGATTCGTCATGGCTTTTCCTTTTTCGCTAAATAACGGACTTGTCTTTGAGGGCAACGCATTCATCAGCGCTGATCCCCAACTCTTCTAAAATCTCATCAGTATGTTCGCCGCGAGTGGGCGGTGACCCAGTTAGGGTGCTGGGCGTTCGCGTCAGCTCGAATGGTTGCCCCATGGCGTGTGTGTCGCCGAACGGTTCTGTCTTGAGAGGTTGGGCGATGCCGAGATGCTGGACCTGCGGGTCGTCGAACATTTCATCAATTTTGTAGATCGGGCCACATGGCACACCGGCTTCGGTCAGTACCTCCACCCATTCGGCGCTCGTTTTCGTCGCAACAATGGCCGCGATATCCGCATTGAGGCCCTCTCGACGTTCGCGGCGTTTGGCGTTGGTGTCATACCCTTCGTCTTTGGCCCAATCAGGTCGATCAAGCGCCTTGCACAAGCGCAACCATGTCTCGTTGCCGGCCACGGCGATGTTCACGGCACCGTCCTTCGTGAGGTAACGGTTCGTCGGAATGCTGGTCGGATGTTCGTTCCCGACCTGTTGGGCCACTTCACCTTGCATCAGCCAGCGGGCCGCCTGAAAATCCAGCATGAACGCTTGCGATTGTAGCAGGGACGTATGAAGCCATTGACCTTCGCCGGATTTCTCGCGCTCCATCAGGGCCGTCAGGATGCCGATCGCACAAAAAAGTCCGGCGGTCAGATCGGCAATCGGAATACCGACCCGCATTGGTCCACCGTCGGGATCGCCGGTGATCGACATCAGGCCGCCCATGCCTTGTGCAATTTGATCGAAACCCGGTCGCTTTGCGTAGGGGCCCGTCTGACCAAACCCTGAGATGCTGGCCAAGATGATCTTGGGATTGAGGCCCTTCAGGCTTTCATACTCGATACCGAGTCGGTCTTTCACATCGGGGCGGAAGTTCTCGACCACGACATCAGCCGTTGCCACCAGCTTATCAAACAGCGCTTTGCCTTCTGGGTCTTTCAAGTTCAACGTTAGACTGCGACGGTTTCTTTGCAGGTTCTGCCAGTCCGCCGTGTTGCGTCCTGCGCCAAGCGCGCCATCGGCTTCAAGCGAAGCAGGTTGCTCGATCTTGATCACGTCCGCGCCCCAATCGCCCAATTGACGCACTGCCGTCGGGCCAGACCGGACGCGCGTCAGATCGAGGACGCGAATATGCGAAAGCGCCGAAGAGGCTGGTTGATGAGGCATTGGAGGCTCCTTGAAATGGAGATTGGTCAGTCGAAATATTGTCTGGTTAGTGGGATTTATGTGATTTGAGAATTTGAGGGGATGCGATCTGATCTGAGATATGGATGTCCCAGATGGCCGGAGACGAGGATGAAATAAAGTCGTCCATCGCGTCGCCGATGCCGTCAAGCTCTGTCAGTGTTCGGCCCTCAAGCTCGAAACCGCGACCAATCGCGGCAAAGTCAGGACGACCAAAGACCGACCCCGCCAGTGTCACACCGTCTGAGCGCAGTTTATGCACCTCTGATCCATAGGCTCCGTCGTTCAATACGATGATCAGAACTTTCATTCCGTGGCGAACCATCGTTTCCAGTTCCTGAATATGCATTAAGGCTGAACCATCCCCATCGATCAGGACCACGGGCCTGTCTGGATGCGCCGCAGCAATACCCAGTGCGAAAGAGGTTCCGTTCCCGATGGCCCCAAAATCGCGAATGACCGTATAGTGGCTCTGTGGATGAGCGTTCATTTGAGCCGTGTAATACGCACAATGGCCTGACGTGTTCACGACGTGACAGGTGGGCGGGATCACCTGAGATAACTTGCGGATGACGGCCATTGGATGCAACGCGCCGTCGGGTGTCTTGGAATCCTCGGGCAGCGTCAATGCTGCTGTTGTACGAGCTTTCATCTCATCCGTGCGCCATCCTGCGCGGGGAGGAATAACTTTCAACAGCGCTTCAGCGCCCAGTCTCGCGTCTGATCTGACGGTCATATCTGCGGCGCTGCGTCCCTGAACCTCGGTCTGAGGATCGATGTCAACGTGGATCACTCGTGCGTCGGGAGTCAGCTTGCCACTATCGAAGGTGTGAGAGGCAAGCCGGGCCCCAAGCGAAATCACCAGATCAGCCGCGGCAAAGATCGTCTTGGCTTCTTCTGCCGCGTATCCGCCCGCGACGCCGAGACAATAGGGTTGATCGTGGAAGTAGCCCTTGGCAGGCAGAGTTGTGGCCAATAGCGCCCCAGCGGATTCGGCGAGCGCCACGCAAGCCGCATAGGACTCGGAAGCAACTGCGCCGAGACCGGCCAGTAGAACAGGCCGCTTGGCTTGTGCGATCCAGTCGGCTGCCGCTGCAATCTCATCGACTTCTGGCGCTACGCGTTCCTCGGTCTGCGCTGATGCGTCTGAAACCTGATAGGCCGCATCCATGGCAAAGGGTTGCTTTTGCAAGTCAAACGGAACGCCCAGAACGATTGGAACGCGATCGGTTCGCGCTGTGGCAAAGACATCGCTGATCTCAGCCAACATCGTCGCCGGATCATGCAAGGCGCGATATTGAGCGCCGCACGCCTCAACAAATGGCGCCTGATCGATTCCCTGATTGTACCAAGGTTTGTGCAGCGGCGCTTCGCCCGCAAAGATGACAAGCGGTAGGCGTGCGCGGACAGCAATCGGCAAGATCGTCATGATCTGGGTTAGGCCGGGGCCGCATGTCACGGTGGCACAGCCGACGTGGCCAGTGGCACGAGCAAAGGCTGTCGCCGCTGCGACGGCAGCATGTTCGTGTCGCGTATAGATGAAGTCGCGTCCAAGCTCTGACAGGGCACCTGCCCAATGCATGTTCGCGTCACCCAAAAGCGCAAAACAAGGTCCTTGAAGTTCCTCATCAAAGGCTCTGGCGAGAACCTCATAGGTTTTCATGACGGCGACTCCGATTTAAAGACCCTTTGAAAGAAGACCGCCCCGAACCAGACAGTCATTAGGATACGGGCCAAGTGGTGAAGAGCAACCACCACCGGGTTAAAGTTCAGGGATAACGCAATCAGGCTCATTTCTGCGAGACCGCCAGCAGCGAAGCTCACGAAAAGCACAGGAAATTCAGCCGGGACAAACGGCGTTAAGATCAACGCAATCGTCGCACCAAGCGAAAGCATGTAAGCGCCAACCAAAATTCCAATGCCAAGACTTCGGACGAGCAGCTTTCGGGACAACCCAGAAAATTGTGCGCCAAGGGCCGTACCAATCATGTATTGCGCCAAATGCATGAGCCACTCGGGAACGTCGAGCGACACATACCCTGACATCGAAAGTGCGAGCGCGAAAAGTAGCGGCCCCAGCATGTGCGAAACGGGCAACCGGGCGATACGTCCGAACCCAAGACCGATCAGGGCAATCACAACGATCAGCGCAATGTCAGTGATGTCGTATGCGGCGCTTGAAATCGTCTCACCCGCCAACGACCCGACGGCATCCCCTTGAATGACGAGGAACAAGAACGGGATTGAGATCACCACAATGATAATTCGGATGAAATGCTGGGCGGTAACGACGCGCAAATCAGCACCCGCTTCTTCCGCTAAGGCAACGCTGTCGACAATCCCGCCGGGGAGTGCAGCGAAGTAGGCGTCGGTTCTTGCGTACCCGCCAACGCCTCGCATGATCGCATAACTTCCCGCATGCGCTAAAAATATAAAGGGAATCAGAGCGAGACCCGACACCCAGAACTGAGGAATTAAGTTTAAGGTCTCTGGTGAAAACCGCGATCCGATCATGGTTCCGATGATCGCCATGAAAACCAGTCGGACCCATCGAGATAACTTGGGAAGCCGCAGTTCGTCGCGCTCGTACCAAAGAACGAAAACCGCAGTCCCAAGAATCCCGCCCAACATGAACGGCATTGGTGCCCCGATGAGATAGGCGCAAAGACCTCCGACAAACCCGGCCATGAAGATGGGGATATATCGAAGGTCCATACCTGTTCTCAGGCTTCTTCTGACTGCCTTGATCGATAGCTCGACCAAGACCGGAAAACGACCACGGCGACCCCAATGATCAAGAAAATAGGGGCGTATGAGAACTTGCCCTGATATTCAAAGCTCGTGAAGATCAGAAGCCCATTGTCTGAAATGATCATCGACTGGCGGAACGCCTCTTCCATACTGGCGGTCAAAACGAACGCGATGATGAACGCAGCGGCGGAGAAGTTTGTTCGTCGCATCGCGTATCCGATCACGCCGAACAGCAATGCGAACCCAACGTCCCAGATCGAAGCGCGAGACGAATAGCTCGCGGCCAGTGCCGTCATAAAGATGAAGGGATAGAGGTACTGCGTCGGCAAGAGCGAGATCACCTTGCCCACGAAGGGCGCAGCAAAATAGCCGATGAGTGCATAGGCTGCTATTCCAACGAGGCCCGCTGCGAAAATACCGAAGATGAACTCGCGAGGGCTGATTAGATGGCCGCCCATAAACAAGGGCGGCTCTGTTGCAAAGATCGTCGGTCCGGGTTGAAGCCCGTTCACCAAGAACATTCCGATCAACACCGCTGCGATTGTGGACCCCGGTATTCCAAGGGTCAGGAGCGGAATCATTGACGGGCCGGAGACTGCATTGTTTGCAGACTCAGGTGCCGCAATTCCTTCAACGACGCCAGTGCCCCATTCGCTTTTGTTTTTGGCGCGACGCTTTTCTTCACCATAGGCGACGAAACAAGCCACCGAAGAGCCTAATCCCGGCATCATGCCAATGAGCGAACCATAGATCGATGAGCGGAACATCAATGGGATGCACCGTTTGAATTCAGGCCATGTGAAGTAGTGGGCCGTCGGGTCGTCGACCTTGGTGGCATCCAAGTCCAGCATTTTGACCTTGGCGGCTTTCTCGGCTTGGATAATCACCTCGGAAATAACGAAGACACCGATCAGGAGTGGAACCAGCGCCATGCCGGATTCCAGTTCATCAATCCCCATCGTCATCTTGAATTGGCCGGTGATGATGTCCTCACCGATCAGCCCTACCATCGCGCCAAACAACGTGGAGATAATGCCTTTAATGATGCTGTCGCTGACGACCGACCCGATCACCACGAAGGCCATCAAGTAGATGGCAAAATTCTCGGGCGGTCCAAATTTGCGCGTAAAGGCTGCGATGCTGACCGCGCCAAAGATCAGCACGATCTCACCGAAGTAGTCCCCATAGGCGGAAGCGACTGTCGCCGTTTTGAGTGCTTTCCCTGCCTGACCCTTTTGAGTCATCGGGTAGCCGTCTTGCATAGTTGCCGCAGAGGCCGCCGTTCCCGGTGTGTTGAAAAGGATGGCAGCAATCGATCCGCCATAGCGTCCCGATTTTCCGATCACATAAAGAAAGGCCAGACCCGCGAGACCGCCGATCTCATCGTTATAAGCGATCAGGATTGGCAGCATCATCGCGATGGCTGCCGCCGCCGTCAGTCCCGGCAATGCACCGAAGACGATGCCGACGAAGGCGGCGAGGATCACGAACATGAGCGCGTAAGGATCATTGAAGAGGATCACAAAACCGCAGGAAATATCGAAGAAGATCGAGAGAAATCCAAGGGATTCGAAAGTCTCGGCAAGTCCTGCGCATTGATTCTGCAGCATGCTATTTGGCCCCTGTGATCCAGTTGGTGTAGGGGCGCATGTCGACGATTGCGCCTTTCGGATCATTCAAAAGCATGACCCCCATGAAGAGCGCCTGAAACGCGAAGGCGAGCAAGATCGCACCGACGATCATCACCAGCCAATTGCGGACCCCGAAGGTGAACAGCATGGCGATGAACGTAAAAATCAGTGCGGTGAAATAGCCGAACGCCCAGAACAGAACGACAAAAAGCGCACCGGAGCCAACCACCATAAAGATGCGCCGCACGTCGCTTTCGAGAAAACCATAGCCTTCTTTCAGGTCGCCCGCGCGGCCCGTGTAGGCGCGAACGGCGAGCCAGATACCACTCACAATCAGGCCGATGGCCAAGAACAGGGGCATTGTCCGGGGTCCGACGGCCTCGCGTGACGGCGCGATCGTGAAGACCTGAAAAATAAACCAAACTCCGATCAAGAAAACCACGGCGCTCACGCCGTACTCCACCTTGATCTTGTAGTCGTGGTTGTCCATCAAACCGCTCCCTTGGGGCGCAAAAAAAGGGCAAGCCCGTCGAGGGCCTGCCCCAATCTCTGATCACAAACTTACTGGTTTGCGATAATTTCCTTCACCACCGGTCCCATTGCTTCGAACATGGTGTCCTGAGCAGCGGCAGCGTCAGCGGCGTTCGTGTAGAACGACGCGAGGTCGTTCTTGCCCATGTAACGCTTGTAGCCTTTGAGGCCGGTAATGGTTTCAATCGCAGCGCCGACGTCTGCTTTGACTTCGTCAGAGACGCCTTTAGCAGCGAAGAGGCACATCAGGCCCGTGAACTCGATGCCGTCGACACCTTGCTCGCCAAAGGTTGGCAGCTCTTCGGCCATTGGGTCACGCTCAGCACCAGCCGATGCCAAAGCGCGGATGTCATCTTCGAAGCCAGGAATGGTGTTCACACCGCCCAGAACGGCATCGACCGATTGCGACACGAGAGCGGCACGTGCTTTCGAACCGCCCTTGAACGGCACTTTCTTGTGCTTGATGCCTTGGCTGTCAAAGAAGACGTGACCGATGGTTGCGTGCATCGTCGCCGCACCCGAGGTTCCCCACGTGATTTCTTTGTCGTTGGCTTTGGCGTCGTCGATGAACTCTTGCAGTGTTTTCGCAGAGTTGGATGAGTGCACCTGAAAGGATGTCACGAGTTGTGAAGCACAGCCAAGGTTCACGAAGTCATCTGGGATGTGATATGGACGGTCTTCGCCTTTGGCGAGTTCGCCAGCGATGAAGGTACCGATATTGATCATATAGAGCGTGTGACCATCGCGATCTTCATCCAAAACAGCCGAAGCCGCTTTTTGGCCGGACGCGCCGGGCAAGTTCACGATATAGGCTGGTAGGCCATTCATCGATGGGGCTTCGTGCATGTAGGATGCGAATCCACGAGCGGTCGTGTCGGTTCCACCGCCGGCGGAGAAGCCGACCATGATCTTAACTGGTTTTTCTGGATAGTCTGCGAGCGCTGCGCCACTGGCCAGCATCGCCGTCGCTGCAAATCCAGCAGCAACTTTCTTTGCGAAATTCATAAGTTCCTCCCTTTTGGTCTGACCAGACAACAAGCTGAAAGGGAAAATGTAAATAGGATTCTGGTTGTCCGGGCGGATTATTCTGTGCGCTTTCTGCGCTTGCGCGAGATCTTCAAATCAAATTCAATTCCTTAATTTTTGGCGAGGGACCAATGTCACGCACTCATCCATTTGATGGCTTGTTAGTTGTTGATTTTACCCATGTTTTGGCCGGTCCCGCCTGCTCTTACTACCTTGGCCTTCTCGGGGCAGACGTTGTAAAAGTTGAATCCGAGGAAAAGGGCGACGCGATCCGCCATCGGGGGGGCACGGACGGCAAAGCGTCGCAGAGCGGCATGAGCACCTCTTATTTGACTCAAGGCGCTGGCAAAAAATCTGTTTCCCTGAACGTTGAGAAACCAGAAGGGCTTCGCCGGTTTCATCAACTGCTGCAGCGCGCTGATGTCCTGGTCGAGAATCACGTCCCGGCTACGATGCACAACCTTGGGCTCGATGAAGGCACTCTGGCGCAGCGCCACCCACATCTTATTCACTGTGCGATGACGGGGTACGGACGCGGCGGTCCTCAGGAAAATACAGCGGCCTATGACGTGAATATTCAGGCGGCCTGTGGTTTGATGGAAGCGACCGGGACTAAAGAAAGCGGTCCGATGCGTGCCGGCGCACCGGTCCTCGATTATGGGACCGCTTTAGCTGCAGGCTTTGCGGTTTCGGCGGCACTCTTTGAACGGACGAAGACCGGCCTCGGAACCTTCATTGACGTCTCAATGTTGGAAACCGGACTCAGCCTGATGAGTTCTTCCGTGACCGATTATTTGAAAACCGGCAATGCCCCCCAACGTCGAGGCAATCTTGCCAACAGCCGGTCGCCCGGTGCGGGAAGTTTTCCATGCGCGGAAGGCGTACTATCCTTGGGCGTCAACGAAGAATCTCATTTTCAGAACTTGGCCAATGCACTGGATCGGTGCGACTGGCTCAGCGATCCCCGTTTTGCAGAGCGAAGCGCACGCAAAGCGAATGCCGTCGATCTCGCCGCCGAAATCCAAGAGGTGCTCGCAGAAAAAACCGCACAGGAATGGGAGCCGATCCTGCAATCCGCCGGTGTCCCCGCTGCCCGACTTCGAAGTTTGCCGGAGGCACTAGCGTCCGAGCAAGTGCAAGCGCGTGGGTTCGTTCAAACACTGGACGATGGCATCTCAGTCCCAACCTTGCCGTTTCGCTTGGGTGATGCTGAGGCATACGTTCCCAAGTCGAACGCGCCCAGACACGGCCAACACACCAACGAGATTCTCGATTGGTTAGATGACATGGAAACCTGAGCACGCTCCTATGGCATTTGAAATAGAAATAGAGGCCGCTCGGGATGTTCTGCGATCCCACATCGATGCCTTGAATGCAGGGGACGAGAAGCGTCTCGCACAATCGCTTCATTTTCCGCACCTCCGGCTGAGCCGGAACGAGTTGAAGACGTGGCAAACCCCTGAGAGCTATTTCCAAGATTTCCGCAAGCGCGCAGGGAATACTTGGGCACGGTCCAGTTTTGAGGACATCCGAGTGCTCCAAGCCTCAGACGTCAAAGTGCACCTCGACGTTGAGGTCAATCGCTATGATGACGATAACCAAATGATCGTCTCGTTCCGCTCGCTGTGGGTTATCACATTAGAAAGCGACAGATGGGCAGCCAAATTCCGGTCGACGTTCGCCACGAAATGAAAAGGCCCTCAGGAACAGCGCCAGTCGCGCCGTCGCTAAGCTATGCAAGCGGAATAAAGAGCCCTGTCTTAAGGGTGCGAAATATGGTGGAAATACGAGTTCTATTTCTTGCAGGCTCTGCTAAATTTATTTATTATCAGTGGGATAGTAATGATGAGTTCGATAGGAAACGTCAATTTGCGGCTGTGTGAGGATTTCTACATTTATCGCATCGCTCGCATGGGCAACTTTTAGTGTATTCAATTTTATTGAATGTGTCGGGGTGTTGGTTATCACCTGAATATCAAGATTGCAGGGAGGTACGTGGATGATGGGAAATATGTCGCGGCGAGATGCACTCGCTTCCGGTGTTGCTGGCGTTGCCGTACTGGGCTTCGGCCCGAGTGTCTTTGCAGAAGAATTGGATACTGATGAGACCATTGCCGCCTTCGTGGGGGATGCAAAAGTTTCTGAGGGCAAAATCGAAATCGATGCGCCCGAAATTGCCGAAAATGGGCACTCCGTGCCAATCAAGATTTTTGTCGATAGCGCAATGACGGGCGAAGATTTGGTTGAGGAAGTCGTTGTCCTTGCTTCCGGCAATCCGAACCCCGGGATAGCGACTTTTAAGTTTAGTCGTCTGTCGGGCGAAGCGCGCGCTTCCACTCGTATCCGCCTCGCACAAACTCAAGATATTGTTGCGCTCGCACGCATGAAGGATGGTTCAATCCATCGAACATCGCGCGCGGTCAAAGTCACAATTGGTGGATGTGGAGGTTAGTCTTATGGCAAGGATCAGACCACGCGTGAAAGTTCCAAAGTATGCCGAGATCGGCGAGCTTATTACGATCAAGACGCTGTTGTCGCACCATATGGAGTCGGGCCAACGCAAAGACGCCGAAACAGGCGAGATCATTCCACAGGATATTATGAACTATTTCTCAGCCAGCTTTAATGGTGAGAAGTTTTTTGAGGTCGAGGTCAATCCAGCGGTTTCAACGAACCCTTATATCGAGTTCACGCTCAAAGTTCTTGAAAGCGGCACAATTGAGTTTCTTTGGAAAACTGACAACGATGGTGATTTCAAGACGAAAAAGAAGATCAAGATCGAGTAATTGATCTTCAGTTTCACATAATATGTGGCGACCATTTAAATTTGCGTCTGTTCTGCACAAACGCGGAGACTGGCCATGATCTCACGCAGGGAATTTCTTCAAGCTGGCGTTGCAGCGACGGCACTAACGGGATTTGGGGGTGGTTGGTCTCGCGCTGTTGCTCAACAAGCCATGACAGAAGATGCTCTGACCGACATGCCACCCGTGGGCAATGTGACGTTGATGCACATCACCGACATCCATGCGCAACTCAAGCCGATTTACTTCCGCGAGCCATCGATCAACATTGGCGTTGGTGAGTTACTTGGTAAGCCGCCCCATGTGACCGGCGCAGATTTCTTAAAGATGTTCAACATAGAACCGGGCACGCCGCACGCCTATGCTCTCTCATCGAAGGACTTTGAGGCGTTGGCGCAGGGTTATGGACGGATGGGCGGCCTCGATCGCGTTGCAACGATCCTTAAGCGTATTCGCTCTGATCGCCCGTACGCGCTGTTGCTCGACGGCGGAGATACTTGGCAGGGTAGCTATACGGCCAACCAAACCAAGGGACAGGACATGATTACGGTCATGAATGCCCTTAAGCCGGATGCGATGACGTCACATTGGGAATTCACCTACGGCGGGAATTACATTCGCGAAGTGATCGAAGACCTACCTTTTCCGTTTCTCGGTGCCAATATCTACAACAAGGAATGGGATGAACCTGCGTTCGAACCCATGAAAATGTTTGAGCAAAATGGCGTCCAGATTGCCGTGATTGGTCAGGCATTTCCTTACACGCCGATTGCCAACCCCGGTTGGATGTTTCCTGATCTCAGTTTCGGAATTCGCGAGAAGCGCGTTCAGCAGGTCGTTGACGAAGCACGAGAAGAGGGTGCGGAACTTGTCGTCCTTTTATCCCATAACGGCTTTGATGTAGATCGCAAACTTGCCAGCCGGATCAAAGGGATTGATGTTATCCTGACAGGACATACGCACGATGCTTTGCCCGAACCGGTGAAAGTCGGCGAGACCATGTTGATCGCATCAGGTTCCAACGGAAAGTTTGTGTCCCGGCTTGATCTTGATGTGCAAAACGGTGCGGTGAAAGACTTTGGGTATCGATTGATTCCAGTCTTTTCCGATGTGATTAGTCCGGATACAGAAGTCGCCGCCCTCATCGATGAAGTGCGCGATCCTTATGTGGATGAATTGTCTCGAAAGCTCGGAACAACCGACGGCACACTTTATCGTCGCGGGAACTTCAATGGAACCTGGGACGATCTGATTTGCGATGCTCTTTTGTCCGAGCGTGACGCTGATATCGCCTTGTCACCGGGCTTCCGATGGGGACCAAGCTTGCTTCCTGGGCAAGACATCACGGTAGAAGATCTACACAACGCTACGGCTATGACATATCCGGCGGCGTATCGCACCCAGATGACTGGCGCGTTTATCAAAGTTGTTCTCGAAGACGTTTGCGACAATCTCTTCAATCCAGATCCTTACTACCAGCAAGGGGGTGACATGGTCCGTGTGGGTGGTCTCGGATATCGGATCGACGTCAACGCTGCGGCAGGCGAGCGGATCTCGAATATGACTTATCTCGCGACCGGTGAGCCAATCGATGCATCCCGTGAGTACACAGTTGCCGGCTGGGCGTCGGTTAACGAAGAAACCGAAGGACCGCCGATCTGGGATGTCGTCGAAGGGTATCTAAAAGATTTTGCCACCTTATCCCCTCGCGCAAAAAGTGCGATCGAGATCGTTCGGTAGAACGCGCAATTGCGATTAGAAATTTCGGAAAGAAACGATCATAAACAAGGATGAGCGATGAAGTTGAGGCGCGGCTGCCCGGCCAGCATGTGCCAAAGCATCCCTATTGGTTCAGAAAAATCGAAATCACATTGCTGACAGCGATCCAACCAGCACGACGAAGGAAAAGTACGTGACCAACTATGTAATTCAACCGCCGCCAGTCCCAGCCATCCCCGTGTCCGGCACGAACGACACGTTCCCGGTACGCCGTGTGTATTGCATCGGTCGAAACTACGCTGCGCACACTATTGAAATGGGTGGCGACCCCAATCGTGAACCGCCATTCTTCTTTCAAAAGAACCCCGACAATCTCGATTTCACCGGAGAGTTTCCGTATCCGGTAAAGTCGTCAGACGTTCATCATGAAACCGAGATGCTTGTTGCCCTGAAATCTGGTGGCACCAGTATCCCGGTCGCAAACGCGTTGGATCATGTTTACGGCTACGCTGTGTGTTTGGACATGACCCGCCGTGATCTCCAGGCCGAAGCAAAAAACCTTCGTCGCCCTTGGGAGATCGGCAAAGCATTTGAGCGCTCCGGTCCTTGCGGTCCACTTTTTCCGGCGTCTGAATTTGGGCACCCTGAGAAAGGACTGGTCCAGCTCACGGTCAATGGTGAGGTCACGCAAACCGGCGATTTGGACCAGATGATCTGGAAGGTACCGGAAATGATTTCCTATCTTTCTGATTACTTCGAACTGGCGGCGGGTGATGTCATCATGTCTGGCACACCTTCGGGAGTCGGCCCTGTCCAAGTTGGTGACATAATGGAAGTCAGCATCGAAGGCGTCGGAGGCTTGAAAGTGACTGTGGTTTGATACGGCACTCCCGCTCGCGCTTGCGATGTGGGAGCACGAGCGAGTTGCGGTTGAAGGTTGGGGCGATTATGGTTCAGAGCCTCAAAACTTTTTTCGATTTGAGAAATTCGAGTATTTCATCTGCCAATTCGTCAGGTGATTTCTTATCCGTACTCAATCTTATCTCTGGATTGTGTGGAGGCTCATAGGGGCTGTCGATGCCTGTGAAGTTCTTGATCTCGCCTTTTCGTGCCTTGGCATAGAGACCTTTGACGTCGCGCGTCTCTGCCAATTCCAGTGACGTATCAACATGAATCTCGATGAATTCTCCTTCCGCCATCATCTGACGCGCCATGCGACGCTCCAACCGGAAAGGCGAGATGAACGCGACCAGCACAATGAGACCCGCATCGACCATCAACTTACTAACTTCAGAGACGCGTCGAATATTTTCAACTCGATCCGCATCCGTAAAGCCGAGGTCTTGGTTAAGGCCGTGACGAATGTTGTCACCGTCAAGGATCGCTGAGTGACGGTTCATGGCAAATAGCTTTTGCTCCAAAGCATTGGCGATTGTTGATTTGCCCGAACCACTGAGACCGGTGAACCAGAGAACCGCTGGCCGTTGGCCTTTTTGTTCAGCGCGAGCGACTTTGTCGATATCGAGCGTTTGCAAGTGGATATTTGTCGCACGGCGCAAGGCGAAATCAATCATGCCCGCACCGACCGTCTCGTTGGTTAAACGATCGATCAGAATGAATCCACCCGTGTCATGGTTGTCTTCGTAAGGATCGAACCCGATCTGGCGGTCAAGGTTGAGGTGACAAACGCCAATCTCATTGAGGCCCAGTGTCCGTGCAGCCAGCTCCTCCATCGTGTTTATGTTGATGGCGTGGCGGGGTTGCGCGACGGTTGCTTGAACTGTCGTTGCCCCGATTTTCATCAGGTAGGTGCGGCCAGGCAAGAGCTCTTGCTCACTCATCCATATAATTGTCGCGCGAAACTGATCCGAAACTTCGCAGGGATTATCTGCGGCGCAAATCACGTCACCGCGTGAGATGTCAATCTCATCGTCGAGGGTGATCGTTATCGATTGACCGGCAGAAGCCTCGTCTAAATCACCGCTATGCGTCACGATGCGCGCTACGGTGCTTTCCTTAGCGGAGGGCAGGGCTTTGATTTTGTCGCCGGGTTTTATTCTTCCGCTGGCAACTTGACCCGCAAAACCGCGAAAGTCGAGATCGGGACGATTGACCCATTGTACAGGCATTCTGAATGCTTTGTCGCGCTGAGTATCTCCAACCTCAACAGTTTCCAGATAAGTTATCAAGCTTGGGCCGGCATACCACGGCGTCTCCGTCGACTTTTCCGTGATGTTGTCGCCATTCAGTGCCGACATCGGGATCAGTGTGATTGAGTCAAACTTCAAGTCAGCCGCGAAGGCTGCATATTCTTCGACAATGGTGTCATAGATCGACCGGTCATAACCAACGATGTCGAGCTTGTTCACTGCCAAGACAACATGCTTGATGCCCAATAACGAGACGATGAACGAATGTCGCTTTGTCTGGGTCAAGATGCCCTTGCGCGCGTCAATCATCAGGATTGCAACGTCAGCGGTTGATGCTCCGGTCGCCATGTTGCGCGTGTATTGTTCGTGACCCGGCGTATCGGCCACGATGAACTTGCGCTTATCAGTTGAGAAGAAGCGATAGGCGACATCGATGGTGATGCCTTGCTCTCGCTCGGCAGCGAGACCATCAACCAGCAGCGCAAAGTCAATTTCTGCGCCTTGTGTGCCAACCTTTTTAGAATCGCTTTCAAGCGCGGCGAGTTGATCCTCAAAGATCATTTTTGAATCGTAGAGCAGGCGCCCAATCAACGTGGATTTCCCATCATCAACAGAACCACACGTAATGAAGCGCAGCAGAGATTTAGTCTCATGCGATTTTAGATATGCGTCGATGTCAGTTTCGATGAGATGTGAAATATGGGCCATTAGAAATAGCCCTCCTGCTTTTTCTTCTCCATCGAGGCGGCGCTGTCATGGTCGATCATCCTCCCCTGACGCTCAGACGTAGTCGTCAATAGCATTTCTTGAATAATCTCCGGCAAGGTCGCGGCTTGAGACTCGACCGCTCCTGTTAACGGCCAGCAGCCGAGCGTGCGGAAACGGACCATTCTGTTTTGGGGTACTTCGTCGGGGAGCAACGCCATGCGCTCTGGATCGTCAATCATGATGAGTGTGCCATCGCGTTCTACGACGGGGCGTTCCGCGACGAAGTAGAGGGGCACAATCGGAATTTTCTCTAGATGGATATATTGCCAGATATCCAGTTCGGTCCAGTTGGAAAGCGGGAAGACGCGAATGCTTTCGCCCGGCGCTTTCTTCGTGTTGTAGAGTTTCCAAAGCTCAGGGCGTTGGGTCTTTGGGTCCCAACGATGCTGCGCTGTACGGAATGAAAAGATGCGCTCTTTTGCGCGAGACTTTTCTTCATCACGTCGCGCGCCGCCAAAGGCCGCATCATACCCGCCCGCATCCAGTGCTTGTTTGAGGCTCTGCGTTTTCATGACGTCGGTATGGACACCGGAGCCGTGGGTGAATGGGCTGATACCCTGTTTCACGCCGTCCTCGTTTATATGGACCAATAGATCAAGCCCAAGGTCTGCCGCCATCTTATCGCGAAACGCGATCATCTCTTGAAACTTCCAAGTCGTATCGACGTGCAAGATTGGGAAAGGCGGTTTGGATGGATAGAATGCCTTCATCGCTAGGTGCAGCAGCACGGCGCTGTCTTTGCCAACGGAATAGAGCATCACCGGATTTTCGCATTCGGCGACAACCTCGCGAAAAATATGGATGCTCTCAGCTTCGAGACGCTGGAGGTGGGTGAGTGCTGACATTTGTGAACGTCCGAGTTTGATGAGTTCGTGGCTATTCGGTGCACGAATTGAAGGATGACGATTTCCGGCGACCGTCTCTCTTTCATTGTTTTTGAAAAACACATGCGTTGAGAGAAACAGCGGAGGAAGGGTTAGGAGGCTTGAGAGTTTGGTTTTCCGATTTGCCTGAACTTATTGTCGAAGCAGGGGAGTTGGTTTGCCGTTGACGAAATGAATTCCACATTCCGTCTTCTTCTGACCGCGCCAACGCCCCGCACGAGAGTCCTCTCCGTCATGGACTGGCGAGGTGCATGGCGCACATCCAATTGAGCGATACCCTTTGGATATCAATGGATGCGCAGGAAGGTCATGACGCTTCATGTACGCGCTTAGGTCTTTAGGTTTCCACTCGGCCAGTGGATTCAGTTTCACCCGGTTATTGTCGTCGCACTCGGCGACGGGCATTTCGGCGCCGCTACTCGATTGGTGCCGTTTGCGACCGGTAATCCAAGCCGAGTAAGGTTTGAGCGCACGATTGAGTGGCTCAATCTTCCTCAATGTGCAGCAGGCATCCGTATCCCGTTGGTGCAAAGTTCCGCCGGCGTCGCTCGTTAAAAGGTCCGATGGTTTTGGATGGATAACCTGAACATTGGTGAGACCTAGGGCGTCAGCAACCTCGGTTTGATAGGTCATCGTTTCGGGAAACAGCATTCCCGTTTCATTGAATAAAACTGGCGTGTCTCGGTCCACTTGCGCGATCATATGGAGCAACACAACTGACTCCGCGCCAAAGGAAGAAACCAACGCAATTCGCCCGCGAAACTCATGTCGAATTGCATTGAGCAAAACTTCTGTCGCTGGCAGTTCAGAGTATCGGTTGTTCAGCGGCAGGCTTTGGGTCTGGGGGCAAGAAAATCGCTGATGCAGCGCGATTTTCTTTGCTGTGGCATCGTGAGGGGATGAAGAATTTTTCATGGCTGATCCCAATTTGAAATTTGTTAGCCGCAGAACTTTATATAGAATTATTTCCCAATATTCTTCAATAGATAGCGGTTGATAAGATTGATATTCCGATTGTGGTTGTATATTCAGACCTATGGTCTAAATTTATGTGACATCGAAAATGAGAAAAATTTCGGTAGATGCGCGCGAGAAATCTGTTCTTCAGGCTTTTGGATCGTCAGACGCAGGAGGGAGATCGTCTTCGAGAATCGCTTATTTGGAAACTGCATTTCTCCAACGTCGGTTTATGCGAACGACGAGACAAAAAGATCGAAATTTACTGCCCCGTCCAAATTCTGCCGACTGGGAAGCAGTTGGGCTTCGCGCTCGGCGGGCAAGGCGTCGCAAGTTTTTCAAGGCGACGGGCGAGATGATCCTTGAGCGTTCGTGGGTGCAAACGTCTACTCGTAGCTTTTCCGCGTATCATCGGATCGAGGATTGAGGTTAGTTAGTTT
>CAZXMX010000036.1:0-21346 GCA_964641645.1 uncultured Neomegalonema sp. | reverse complement strand
GCGACTTGGTCTTTCGTGATCGTCAGCAGAGGCGATTCGTCTTTTTCTTCGTTCCAGATCGACTTGTACGCCTCGCCCGAGCTAAACGGGCGCTTTGTCAGGATGACCAGATTTAAGAGTGGCCACCACAAGGCGCGGTTCACATCCACGACGCGCCGATCGCTTAGAAATTCCTTCAGATAACGGCGCATCGACCAATAGTCTGTACCGTCGGGTGTTCCGAGGTTGGCGACCAAAATGCCGACTTTCCCACGAGGCACGGGCGGATGTTCAGCATTCGCGTGCAGCAACCTCCCTGCTTCCCCGGGGTGTTGCAGGTCTAACGTTGCGCTGTTCGTATCGTCGAGCATCCGAATCTCCAATGAGTCTGGCGAGAAGCTAAGTCATTGTTGCACTGGGTCAATGGCTCAACGTTTTGGGTGAATTATCCAGCTTTCTCGCCTGTCGGTTTTTCGACAGTCCCCAAGGCATCCGCCAAGCGCATCTTAGCGCTGCCTGGGCGCAGAGCTTGTTGCTGCGATGGTGCGGGTGCCCAACCATGCAGAAAGGCGATCTCGAATGTCGCCGTCACGTTTCCATCCCTATCCGCGGTTTCAGCGTAGAGTTCAAGCAGACGGGCGAGAGTGTCCCGGCGTAGGGGCGCTTTATGCCGGTCTCGCATGACATTACTTTCACCCATCGCACGCAGGTCGCTCAGCAAGCGGATCGGGTTGCTGTAGCTGACCGGGATGATCTCTCGATCGGCGACAGGCAAGGCCAGTCCCGCCCGCTGAAGTAAGCCACCTAAATCACGCAAATCCGCCATGGGCGCGATACGAGGGCTGAGGCCGCCGGTTGTCTCGACCTCCGCATTGGTCAGGTGACCGCGAAGCTCTTGCAAGGTTGTTCCCGCGAAAAGGGCTGCCATCAGCAGGCCGTCAGGTTTCAAAGCGCGCCGCATCTGGATCAGGGAACCGGGTAAGTCATTCGTCCAATGCAGGGTCAGCGGAGCGACGATTAGGTCTAGGCTGGCTTCTTCGAGCGGCAAGGCTTCCTCGTCCCCAACGATTGTCTTTGCTGTAGGAACTGCTGCCTCTGCCAATCGTGCCATCTCAGGCGCTGCATCGACTTGCGTGAGTGTTTCAATCCCAAAGCGGCCTACCAGGGCCGCAGCCATCGACCCATCCCAAGCACCAACAACTGCTGCTGAGGGAAATCCGCGTTTGACGTCTTCTAAGCGCTCAACAATCCGCGCAACAGTTTCTGCGAGCAGAAAGTCAGCGTTTGAAAGGGTTTTCGCCGCCCGATTTCGGCGTTGAACCCAAAGGTCGCGATCGAACGGACCGAGTGCATTTTCGGCGGGGATTTTCATACGGATTGAGATAGTCTCTGGCGAGGCAAAGGGGAATTGTTTTGAGGCAAGTCGGGGGACTCGTCTGGCGAGGTGTAGCGGATGCTCTGTTCCCGCCCGGCTGCATGGTATGCTCGGCGTCGGTCGCTGATGCGCAAACGCTATGTGCGCCGTGCTGGAGCGAGGCTTACCTCATTGGCGGGGTAACATGCGATATTTGCGGTGTTC
Organism: uncultured Neomegalonema sp.; assembly: GCA_964641645.1. GTDB lineage: Bacteria > Pseudomonadota > Alphaproteobacteria > Rhodobacterales > Rhodobacteraceae > JAHDDY01. The sequence continues at coordinate 19,788 of CAZXMX010000036.1, read as the reverse complement.
CGATGGGGATTGCGTTGCCTTCTGGCGAGACGATCCGATGCAACGATTGCCTCACGAGCGCTTTCGCTTGGGATCGCGGACGTGCTGCGGCGCTCTATGCTGGCAGTGCCCGAACGTTGATTCTCGCGCTCAAGCATGGGGATCGGCCTGATATCGCCAAAGCTATGGGTCGGTGGATGAGTCGTGCTGCTTCCGATCTCATCGCCGAATCCGATGTGATTGTACCGATTCCTCTGCATTGGAGGCGGTTTCTGACCCGCCGGTACAACCAATCTGCGGAACTGTCCCGCGTGATGGCGCGAGAATCGGGTATCCCTCATGATCCGGGCCTGTTGCGTCGGATGAGACCGACCGAAATGCAGCGTTCTCGATCTGCCCTTGCACGAGCCCGTAATGTCGAAGGGGTCTTTGCCGTTCCGGCCCACATGGCCGAGGTGGTTCGCGGAAAAAGCGTGCTTTTGGTTGATGACGTTATGACGACGGGTGCGACGTTGAATGCTGCATCGCATGCGTTGCGCGAAGCAGGGGCGGCGCAGATTAACGTCGTTACCTTCGCCCGCGTTCAGCCGTCGACAGACTTTTGATCGCAACGAAGGCCTCACGACCCTATATAGGTCTCTAAAGGAGACCTTAGACTGATGGCAAACGTTGAAATCTATACGAAAATGACTTGCGGCTACTGCATGATGGCCAAGCGCCTGCTGAAACGTAAGGACGTCAGCTTCACCGAGATTCCCGTTGGTGGCGGCAACCGAGAAAAACTCGACGAGATGATGAAACGATCCAATGGCGGGCGCACGGTGCCGCAAATCTTCATCGATAATGAGCATATCGGTGGCTTCGATGACATGAATGCACTGGATCAAGCCGGAAAACTCGATCCGCTGTTGGCGGCTTGAAGGTGCGCGCGGCTGTCGTTCAGACCACTGCGACAGCCGATGTTGCGCAAAATATCGACCGTGTTTCGACTTTGATCCGACAAGCGGCGGGTGATGGCGCAACCTTCATCCAAACCCCTGAAGTGACGAACATGATCCCGCCGACCGGCGATGATCTGTTTCGCCTGATTCGAGATGAAGCCGAGGATGAGACGCTGGCGGCCCTGCGTATGCTTGCGGCAGAGCTGGGCGTTACGCTTCACATCGGCTCGCTGGCTCTGAAATCTGAAGACCCTGAACGGGCTGCAAATCGGGGTTTTCTCGTTGGACCTGATGGCGGCATCATCGCGCGCTATGACAAAGTTCATATGTTCGAGGCTGATCTTGGCGAGAAAGGCAAATACTGCGAGGCGGCGCGTTATCGGCCCGGTGACAAAGCGGTGCTGGCCGAAATCGCCGGAGCCAAAATCGGCATGGCGATTTGCTACGACATGCGCTTTCCCGCGCTGTTTAGAGACCTCGCCCAAGCGGGCGCGAGCATCCTCACCGCGCCGAGCGCCTTCACCGTGCCAACAGGCAAAGCGCATTGGCATACCTTGCTGCGTGCGCGGGCGATTGAGAACGGCTGCTTTATGGTGGCGGCGGCACAGTGGGGCAAACATGGCGGTAAAGATGAGAGCGCCATGCGCGAGACCTACGGACATTCGTTGATTGTTGATCCTTGGGGCACCGTCCTCGCTGATGCCGGAGAAGGGGAGGGCGTTGCCATCGCCGACCTAGACCTCAATCTCGTCACGAAAGCCCGCAACCGTATTGGCTCGTTGGCACAAGGCCGATTGGTTCCTGTCGTCACCCACTGAAGGAGTTCGCTATGTGGCGTTTTGCCCCTCGTTGTCTGATTGCAGCTTTCGTTGCGTTTTCTGCTCCTGCCCATGCGTTTGAGGTCACCGGGACAAAGGGTACATCTGTCACCGCAACGCCGTTGGAGACATTTGCAAAACCATGGGCGATGACATTCTTGCCTGATGGAAAGGCATTGGTGACCGAAAAGGGCGGAGCGATCTGGTTGCTCGCCAAGGATGGCCGCAAAATCGGTCAGGTGACAGGACAGCCCGAGGTTCGCGCGCGAGGCCAAGGTGGTCTCGGTGACATTATTCTCCACCCGAATTACACGTCAAACGGGGTGGTCTACATTTCGTATGTTGAGCGCGACCCGGCGAATACTTCGCGTAGTGGCGCGGCGGTACAGCGCGCCACTTTGTCGCTCAATGCAGGAGGCGGTCGCTTCAGCGCGAATGAGGTCATCTGGCGTCAAAGCCCGAAGGTGACGGGCAACGGCCACTATGGTCATCGCTTGGCTTTCGCGCCGGATGGTCATCTGTTCATCACATCGGGCGAGCGGCAAAAGTTTGATCCTGCGCAAGACATGGCGGCAAACCTCGGCAAAGTGGTTCGATTGACAGAAGCGGGCGATGTGCCAATCGATAACCCGTTCGTCGGGCGCGGTGGCGTGACGGATCAAATTTGGAGTCTCGGCCATCGTAATCCCCTCGGCATCGCCTTTGCCGGCGATGGACGGCTTTGGGTTCACGAGATGGGACCAAGGGGCGGCGACGAACTCAATCTCATCAAACGGGCTGCAAACTACGGCTACCCCGAAGTGTCAGATGGTCGCCATTACAGCTTACTACCGATTCCCGATCATTCGACCAGTTCGGCTTACGCGAAGCCAGCAATCTCATGGGTGCCTTCCGTCAGCCCATCGGGCCTTGTGATCTATAGCGGCAATACTTTTCCCCAATGGCGCGGGGATGCCTTGCTGGGCGGACTGTCGGGACGCGCGCTGGTTCATGTGGAACTGGCGGGTGAAACCGCTGCCGAAGCGGAACGTTTCGAATGGGGTTCGCGGGTGCGCGAGGTCGAGCAAGGACCTGACGGAACGCTCTATGTTCTGGAAGATGGCGGCAAAGGGCGTTTATTGCGGATCGAACCGGGTTCCTAAGCGGCGTTCTTCCCCTGAGGCATGCGGCGCTCTATAAGGGAGCGCGTTAGCACTCGGAGCATCCATGTCTTTCAATACTTTCGGCCACCTCTTCCGCGTCACGACCTGGGGTGAGAGCCACGGCCCTGCACTTGGCTGTACGGTGGACGGTTGTCCTCCGGGGGTAGAAGTGGACGAGGCGGCGTTGCAGCATTGGCTCGATCAGCGCAAACCCGGCACGAGCAAATACGTCACGCAGCGCCGCGAGCCGGATCAGGTAAAAATCCTTTCGGGGGTCTTCGAAGGCAAGACGACCGGGACACCGATCCAACTGATGATCGAGAACGCGGATCAGCGGTCGAAGGATTACGGCGATATCAAAGATCAATTCCGCCCCGGCCATGCGGATTACACCTACTTCACCAAATACGGCATTCGGGATTATCGCGGCGGTGGGCGTTCTTCTGCGCGCGAAACGGCGGCGCGGGTTGCGGCGGGCGGCATCGCTCGTTCTGTGCTGAATGAAATGTTGCCGAATGCAAAGATTCGCGGCGCGATGGTTCAGATCGGGGATCAAAAGATCGAACGCGCGCAGTGGGATTGGTCTGCGGTCGGCGAGAATCCATTCTGGTGTCCTGATGCGACGGCGGCGAGTGCATGGGAAAACTATCTCGACGGCATTCGCAAAGAGCATGACTCCGTTGGTGCGGTGATCGAGATCGTCGCCGAAGGTATTCCGGCGGGTCTTGGTGCGCCGATCTATGCGAAACTCGATACGGACCTTGCGGCGGCGATGATGTCGATCAACGCGGTCAAAGGCGTCGAGATCGGGGACGGCTTCGCGACCGCCGCCCTGCGTGGCTCGGACAATGCGGATGAGATCAGCATGGGCAATGACGGGCCACGCTTCGGATCAAATCACGCAGGCGGTATTTTGGGCGGCATCTCTTCGGGACAAGATCTCGTGGTGCGATTTGCCGTAAAGCCCACGTCCTCAATCCTCACCCCGCGCAAGTCGATTGATCGATTTGGTAAGGAAGTCGAGATTGTTACGAAGGGCCGCCACGATCCATGCGTTGGTATTCGCGCGGTTCCTGTCGGTGAAGCGATGGCCGCCTGCGTGATCCTCGACCATCTGCTGTTGCATCGCGGACAGGTCGGCGAAAACCAAGGCGTGATTGGGTGAAACTGAGCGCAGAGGGCAAAAAGCTACCGCCCGAACTGCCCGACCATCCTTTGATCGTCTTCGACGGTGTTTGCGTCTTATGTAGCCGGTTCGCCCGATTTGTCATCGAGCATGACCGAGATCGTGCTTTCCGCTTCGCCACGGCTCAAGGACCGCTCGGCCAAAACCTCTTTCGGCACTACGGTCTCGATACGACGGAATTTGAAACGAACATCGTCATTATTGGCGGTGAAGCTTGGGGTGAGTTGGATGCTTTCGCGCAGGTCATGGCGCGCTTGCCACGCCCATGGCGTTGGTTGCGCGTCGCAGGCTGGATACCGGAGCCGCTATCCGGTTGGCTGTATCGGCGGATCGCAAAGAACCGTTATCGCCTGTTTGGAAAAACAGACTCGTGCATGGTCCCACCAGAAAACTGGCGAGATCGCTTCATCGGCTGAACAGGGTGTTCAGTCCTGGATTTGAAGCTCGCCAGCAGAGCTACGCCCGCGTCGGTCTTCGACCATTTCATAGTTGATTTTTGCGTTGTCATTCAGCGTTTTTAGGCCCGCAGCCTCGACCGCTGAAATATGGACGAAAACATCGTCGCCGCCCGTATCTGGTTGGATAAAGCCATACCCTTTGTCAGGATTGAACCACTTCACAGTCCCGGTCGCCATTACCGTCGCTCCACTTACAGTTCATCATGTTCGTTGCTGAGCGGCTGTTCGAGAAGGCCCCATCCCGTTCAGCAATGGCCCTAAGGCCGACTCGAGAATAGCATAGAGGGCGATTTGAGGCGACGTGTTTCTCGCATAACTTGAATTTGCGGGAAGGATGCCCGCTATAAAATGATGCCGATCACGATGCAGCCCAGACCAATAGCAGCAATTCCGATGGCAGCCATGTTGACAGCGGCAAGGGTCTGCAATTGTGATTTGGCCATATCGCTGTCTTCCATCTTTCGGACATTGAGCGCCCGCCAAATGCACCAGCCGAGCATCGCGATGCCCAATATTGCGAGGATGCTGCCCGCCCAAATCAATCCGGTCGTCATTGTTCTGTGATCCTCAGAATATCAGCTTCTTGCCACTGTAACTCTCGAACACGCCCGTGGTCTCCAATGACAATGCGTCGAAGCGATCTAACAGACCGATCGCACTTTCATCTGTAGAGAGATCAGCGGATTGCCCACCCATGTCAGTCCGAACCCAACCCGGATGATATGTCCCAACCGCTATTCCGCGCGGTTTCAGTTCGGCGGCGAGATTGACCGCGATATTGTTCGCGCCAGCTTTTGACGCCCGATAGGGATATGCGGTTCCACTGGCTGTGGCGCTGGACCCCATATTTGACGAGATGATCGCAATTTTCGGTGCTTGGCTGTGGAGCAAGTTGGGCAGAATGGCGCGCGTTGTCAGAAAAGGCCCAGCGATGTTTGTCATTAAAACATCTTGCCACGCACTGCTTGAATGATCCGGACTCTCAAGAGATCCATAAGAATTTAGAATTCCAGCGTTCAGCACCGCGATATCAATGTCTTCGGTGGTTGCAGACGCAAAGGCGTCGATGCTGTTTTGATTGGTGACATCGAGGGGGCGGAGCAGCAAATTGCCGTCGAGCGCTTTCAGATCGTTTGCTTGGTCAGGATTGCGGGCAGTGGCGATAACGGTATGGCCACGGGAGAGAGCATGGCGCGTCATCGCAAGGCCGATGCCTCGGTTCGCGCCGGTAATTAGATAAGTGGTCATGGATTCTCCGCGCGTCGATTGACCAGTCAGCTACCAGCCGACGTGAGTTGGGCTGCGATGTCTTGTGCCAACCGCGTAATGGCGGTCGTGTGTGCGGCAGCGAGCGGTTTGTAGCCCGTCCCATCGATTGGGATCCGATACGTGAAGCTATCTTGATCGGCGTCGCCTCCACCCTTTCTCACGATCCGATACTGCCCGGAGAACTCCAAGTCGCCGCCGCGTAGATCTCCGATGAAACGATCAACAGCAATGTCGACTCGAACAGCGGGGTCGACGCTTGCTGGCCAAGGTTCGGCAACGATTGTTGCTCTCGTACTTTGCTTAAGAGCCGCGACGAATGTGCGCGTTGAAGCGCGAGCGGGCTCATCCGCCCAGCGATGATCGTCAGACAGAAATACGGAACCGTCTTCAGCCAATGAAGCAACTTGTTGAGCACGGGCATAGAGAGGCAGCGCCAACTCTCGAATGGCAATCGTGCCCTCGGAGTAAGTTGTGGACGCTTCGAGCTGTGGAGTGGGGAGGAGGTAATAGATCGGATCGGGCGTCGTGGTACATCCGCTCAAAGCGATGAGACCAGCGATCAAACTGCGACGAAAGAAAATCATACTATTTTCCCAACAACAGTGAATTCGGACGGCGTTCAACCGTCGAGGCCAGAGCCGTGATGGCTCTCGCCGCATCGCGAACTTCGCGCAAAGCGGTTGCTGCTTCATAGCTAAGCTCTGATCCAACATCCACAGACGACAGAACAGAGTCAGCAGACTCCGCAACAGACGCGAGCTTTGGAATTAGGACCGACAAATTCTGAGATAGCGTTTGAAAGGATTGTCCTGCTTGAGCAACAGATACGAGCGCGCCATTTACATTGGTGGCCGTCCCGCTTTGTCGTAGCTCAATGACCAATGACCGCACCTGATCTAACGCAGCAGTAATCGAGCCAGGGATTTGCTCGGCTCCCGGTGCGCGCAAAATTCGATCTGCGTCTTGTACCAGCAAAGTCGTAGACGCGAGCAACCCTTCGATGGGAAGTGTGTTCGCTTTGTCCGCTAGGGCTGAAAGACGCTGCGTCAATGCGGGTACGCCGCCCGCAGCGCCACCAATGCTCTGCGCCGCCCCTTGTGCCGCGACCAAAGCGTCGGACAGTTTCTGCGCTGTGTCTGCGCGTTGCAGATCAACCATCAGGGCGCGCGCAGCATTGAGTGTATCGGCCAACGCTTGCGGCGCTTCTTGCATCCCGTCGCTGGCGACGAGTCTGTTTGTATCTTCGAGCAAAGATTGCGCTGAACCCAACAATTCGTCGAGCGGCAGGTTCTGGACGTTGCTGGCGATTGCCTCAAAGCGCGCGATCAATTGCGGGGTCGAAGCCGCCGCGACACTGATCGAGGTTGCGGCATCGCGGGCCGCTTGCAATGCCTCGGAAAGGTTTGCGGCAGCATCCGCATCTTTTAGATCGACCAGCAACGCGCGAGCTGCTTCCAGCGCATCTGCGAGGGCTTTTGGCGCAGCTTGCATACCATCGTTGGCGACCAACTTATCGGCATTGGAAACGAGGTTTGTCGCTGCGACCAAGAGGTCTTCAAAGGGAAGGTCATTCATCGTATCAGCGATTCCAGTCATCGTCGTGACCATGCCCGGAACGTTTGCGCTTGCAGCCGTGACGTTATCAGCGGCTTCTCTGGCGGCGACGAGAGCGGCTTGGAGCGTCTTGGCGGTTTCCACTTCTTGTAAGCCGGTCAAGATTTCTCGAAGCGACAGGACACTGGCATTGAGGTTTGTTGGGATTTCAGTGATCCCATCCGCCGTGATGATCTTGTCTGCATCTTCGAGCAAAGTTGTTGCCGCGACGACGAGATCGGTCAGCGGAAGTTCACTGATTTCACCAGACAGAGTCGTTGCGGAAGCGAGCAGAGCCGGCACACTTGCGCTTGCGACAGTGAAGGCTTTCGCCGCATTACTGGCGTCTTCCAGCGCCGTGACTAGCGCCTTGGCCGTGCCTGCTTCGCTGACTTCTTCCATCAAGGCCCGCGATGCCGCAAGTGTCGCCGCCAAATCGGCGGGTGCAGCTTGCAGGCCGGGATCAGAGATCAGCGTCCGCGCATCGGCCAACAACCCATTCAAATTCCCCGGAACCGCTGCCGTTGATTCTGCACTCGCTAATGCGTTGAGGTTTCGTAGCAGCTCTGTCGCCGAGAACATCATCTCTTCAATTGGCAACGCATTGATGCGGTTCAGGACGCCTTCTGCGGAGGCGGTGAAATCTTCCAAGTCGGACGGAATTGTAGGCAAGCGTGGATAAGGTTCGGCCAGTTCGTCGAACAAGGCAATTGGCGCATCTGGTTGTTCAACCAGCTCGACGAAAAGAGCACCTGTTAACAAGCTCGCACTCTTGAGTTGGGCGCGCAATCCTCGCCGAACCGCTTGTTTGAGGAAGTCGATCGAAGCGTCCTGTTTCGTGATTTCCAGACCAAGCCGCGTTGGTGAAATTACAATTGTGACGATTAGCGATATATCGTTCACGCCATCAAGGTCGGGACGTACCTTGGCTTCAACATTCGTCACTTCGCCGACGCGGAGACCCCGATATTCAACCGGTGCACCAATCTTGAGGCCACGAACTGAACTTTCAAACTCGACACTCAAGCGAAGCTGTGCGGAGGGGTCGTCCGTGAAAACACTACGCCGAGCTTGGACCTCGGTTTCGTAGAGAACAAAGGATTGCATCGGTTCGACCGGTGCGCCGTCCGTTGCGACGTTATCAAAAGAAATTCCTCCCTGAAGAAGAGAGGCGAGGGAGTCGACCTTCAGTTTCGCGCCATCAGCGCCAATTTCAACTGCCACACCGGAAAGATTCCAGAAGCGGGTCGCGGTTGATACCAATCGATCATAGGGCGCATCGACAAAGATGTTGAAATCGACGCGCTCGCCATCCGGTGAAAGCTCTTTGCTTTCGACGCGCCCAACCTCGATGCGCTTGTAGAGAATGGGTGCCCCGACATTCATGGAGCCGCCATCGTTTGCGCGCAGGCGGACACGGACGCCTGCATCGCTAGGTTTCGAGAGAGGAATCTCTTTCAAAGCTGTAAATCGTGTGAGGGTCTCCCCTTTCTTTCCATCCCATGCGACTTCGAGATAGGAACCGGAAAGGACCGTTTCGAGTCCAGAGATTCCACGCGCCGAGATCTGAGGTCGCACAACCCAAAATTTTGCAGAATCGTTGAGGTAAGGGCTAAAATCTTGATCGATACGGACGGACACGACAACGTCTTTCAGATCGTCACTGAACCCGACATCTTCGACAACGCCGATTTCCACATCTTTGTGCTTTAGGACCGTTTTGCTGACTTCGATGCCGGATGCGCCATCAAGGACGATCTCGATGATCGGGCCGCGGCTCGACCACGAATTCCAAGCGATCCCAAGCGAAATCGCCAGAGCAATCAAGGGCGCAAGCCAGACGAGTGAAAAACCCAAACGGCTCGGTTGCTGTCGTACGGGCTCGGCGACGCCGTCGTTATTATGCATGGGTCTCGCCCTCGTTCATGGAGTCCCAAATGAGCCTTGGATCAAGGCTTTGTGCGGCTAGCATGGTGAAAATGACCGACAATGCAAAGCTGATGGCGGCGACTCCAGGGTTTACTGATGCGACGAAATCGAGCTGGACCAGCGCGACGAGGATCGCAACCACAAACACATCGATCATTGACCATCGCCCAATAAATTCAGTCACTTCGTAGAGGCGCAACCGTTGATGTGGGTCAAGCTTCCATGCGCGCCGAATGCTGGCGAGCAAAATTCCGATAACCAGAAACTTCGCCAAAGGCACGACAATGCTAGCGACACCGACGACAATCGCGACAAAATAGGAGCCATACGAGACAAGTTCGATGACACCGCCGATGATGGTGCTTTGCTGTTCGTTTCCCAGCGTTCGGGTGATTAGCATCGGATAAACATTAGCTGGAATGAAAAAGACGATCCCGGCACACATCCACGCCAACGTCCGCTGATAGCTCAGCGGCTTGCGGCTGTGCAAAGCGGCACCGCAGCGCAAACAGGCCTCGCGCGGATGATCGAGCCGTCCGCAGACGGTACACGCGACCAGACCCGCTTCTTTTGCCGTTAGGCCTGCGTATGTGTTCCGAGGATGCGCCAAATCGTCCATCTGCAAAAATTGTGGTTTTCCAAGAGCAGCACCACGACCAGCGCGGTCAGCATCCAAAATGCCGGGCCGAGCGAGACTTGCGCTATTCCAGCGATCTTCACCAGCGCCACGACGACTCCGATAATAAAGATTTCCGCCATTGACCACGGCTTGAGGCTGTTTGCGAAGCGAAACGCGCTTGCAGCACCCCGATAGGGTGCACGACCGAAGCGTAAGGGCCACAGTGTATAGACCAGCGCAGTTGCCCGTAAAAACGGAATAACCACGATAAACGCAGCGACAACCAGCACAAGCGGTGCAGTGAGACCGCCGCCGAAGGCGGACATGGCATCGATCAGCGTTGCGCTTTGCCGTGTTCCTGCACCTTCCAATTGAATGAAGGGGAAGAAGAGCGCGGAAACGATCAGAATTGCGTTGGTGATTGCAGCAGCCAGCGTCCGGTCAATCGCGTTTGGGCGAGACGAAGCCAACAAGGTACCGCATCGCGCGCATCGAATACGCTCGCCTTCTAAAGCCGTTGCTGCGTTATGCAGCAAATCGCAATTCGGGCAGGCCACGAGTGAGGCGGGCGAGAGGCTCATCGCGGCAAGTCACTCGTATGCAGCGTCACGGTCCAAGATTCCAACATCGCACCCTTTCTGGGGCGTTCGCCGCTGACATTTAAGATCGGCAACCCTTACTTCACCGGTTCGCCGACACGGTTGTAGACATCTTCGAACCGAACGATGTCATCCTCACCAAGATAACTGCCTGACTGCACTTCCACCATAGAAAGTGGCACTTTCCCCGGATTTTCAAGTCGGTGTGTGGCTCCGAGGGGGATATAGGTGCCTTGGTTTTCTGTCAGCAATAAGACTTCATCGTCGCGTGTGACCTGCGCCGTGCCTTTCACGACAATCCAGTGCTCAGCGCGGTGGTGATGCATTTGCAGCGAGAGGGCTGCGCCGGGATTAACGCAGATGTGTTTGACCTGATGGCGCTCACCAATGTGGATGCCTTCGTAAAAACCCCAAGGCCGGTAACAGCGTTGTCCCGTATTGTGTTCTTCACGACCTTCTGCTTTCAGACGATCAACGATTTTCTTGACGTCTTGCGCACGGTCGCGGCGGGTTACGAGGATCGCGTCGGGCGTCGAGACGACCACGAGGTCTTCGACACCGACGGCGGCGACCAGTTTGTCTTCTGAGCGAACGTAGCAGTTCTTGGCGGCTTCAAGCATGACGTCGCCGACTGTGACATTACCGCCCTCGTCGATCTGTCCCACTTCCCACAACTGCGCCCATGATCCGATATCAGACCATCCGAGGTCGCAAGGCGCAACCGCCGTCCGGTCGCACTTTTCCATCACCGCGTAATCGATCGAATCCGAAGGGCAGGCCAAAAACGCGTCAACGCCGGGGCGAATGAAATCGAGGTCATTCTCAGCCGCCTCCATCGCGGCGCGGCATTGGGTCAGAATTTCGGGGGCATGGCGCGAGAGTTCTTCGAGGTATCTGTCGGCGCGGAACAAAAACATCCCTGCATTCCAGCGATAATCGCCAGCCGCCAGAAATCCTTCCGCTGTCGAAAGGTCTGGCTTTTCGACAAACTGATCCACCGCATTGACCCCGGGCGCAACTTCGTCCGAGCGAACCTTGATATAACCATAGCCCGTGCTGGGGTGATCTGGGTTGATCCCAAAGGTCACGAGATGTCCGCGTTCAGCGGCGACCGCCGCGTGATCGACCGCCGCGTGCAGAGCCTGCGGGTTGGCGATTAGGTGATCGGCGGACAGAACGAGCAGCAGTTCATCGGGCTGGGCATGGAGAGCCGCCAGTGCGATTGCTGGGGCTGTGTTTCGGCCTGCGGGTTCCAAGATGATCCCGCCGTGTTCGAACCCGGCTTCTTGCATCTGCGCCGCGACTAGAAACCGATGATCGGCGTTACACAGCATGATGGGCGGTGCGAACCGATCCGCATCCACAACACGGGCGACGGTTTCTTGCAACATCGTCTGCTCGGACAGCAATGGAAGCAGCTGTTTGGGGTACAGTGCCCGAGACATCGGCCACAGCCGGGATCCGACGCCGCCGCACAAAATAGCGGGGATAATCTTGGTCATGGCGCTGCTCCGAATTTCTCTTTCAGAACAAAGTACGGCGGTATGGTAACCGAGGTGTAAACGATCCTGAAGAAACGTTGATCAATGCTGATTGTCGTTGGCGAGGCCGTTCAGAGCGTCTTGCAGTCTTGTCTCAAAATAGAAAAGTCCGGAGTTCGCGGCAATAAAGTGCGAAATCCGGACTTATAGAAGTCGAGGCGTCGATACGCCTTGCCGGTGATTTAGCTCACTAAAGGGTTGCCGTGCGCGCAGCAGTGAGGGCTGTGTTCAAGGTTGGGACCAATTGAGTGACGAAACGGCTCCAGTTCGTAACCCGGCGCGGCATCACGAGCAGGTAATCGTCCGGGCGCATCTCGAACATGGTCATGGCTGCCGTATTGGCAAGGTTCCCACCATCAAAGTGGAAAATATACGACTCGACGCTGCCCGCGACGCTCGATTTGACGCGAACGACGTAAATCCGCGACGGATCACCCGTGATTGGCTCGATGCCGCGCGAGCCGTAAATCGCTTCTGCAAGCGTAAGGTGCCGGTTGTACGGCATCTCCAGCGATTGTTGTTGGCCAACTTCTCCGCCGATAAAGATGCGGTCCTTGCCTTCCAGTCCCAGAGTGAAGCGAGACTGGGCAAGATCGCGCGCCGCATTTTGTTCAGCCAGCGCAGCAGAGCGTTCGGCGCGCGCTGCGTTCTCTTCTGCAATCACCAGTTGCCGATCGGCGCGACGGTCACCGAGTTCGTTGAGGGCGAGCTGACGTGCAGAACGGGCTTCAGCAGCTGCGGCCCGAGCTTCGGCTGCGGCTTCACGAGCATCGCGTGCGTCTAAGCGAGCTTCTGCGGCTCGGGCTCTGGCTTCTGCGTCGCGTGCGCGTGCCTCTGCCGCATCCCGGCGCGCTTCATCCCGTTGTGCGCGGGCGTCTGCGGCTTGAGCACGGCTCTCAGCACTTTGTGAAAGCTGAGCGTTTTCGCGGGCTAATTCGAGTTGCTGTTGCGCTCGATCGGCGTTTTCCCGAGCAATACGAGCGTTTTCGCGGGCGATGGCAGCAGCTTCCGCAGCGCGTTCGTCTTGCAGGTCGGCACGGCGTTCAGCCGCTGCAAATTGATCCTGCTGGACGCGGAAGCGTTCTTCAGCGCGTTGTGCCTCCCGCTGATCGAATTCCGCCCGGCGTAATGCGAGGACGTCGCTGGACACAGATGCCGTGTCATAGTCTTCAAGCAAACGGTCGAAAATCTGGATTTCATCACCGTCACGAAGGAAGACGTCATAACCATAGGTCCGGCGCAAAACGTTCTGACCGCGTGTGGAGTAGTTCTGTCCTTCGCGGCGCAGTACAACGATCTGGCGCTGGGCGTCGCGGTCGATGCCGCTGGAGTTGCGCAAGTAAGCGTCCCGCAAGGTAATCGGCGTATTCGTAATCGGCAGGAAGCTAGTGGGTCTACCTGGAACGGAGACCAGAACTTGCTGACTTTTGAACTCTGTGACGGTTGCCGAGGCGTTGGCGGAAAGGCGTGCGTCACGGAACCGATCTGCAACGATCTGGCGCGCTTCCGCAACGGTTCGACCAAGAACGTTCACCTCACCAACGTCGGGCAGGAAAATATTGCCGGCATAGTCAACCGTTGTCATGCGCTGATAGACCGACGACCCGCCGTCGCTGCTAATGCCCTCGATTGTCACGGTGAAGACATCGCCGACGCCGACGCTATAGGGCTGCGCGGGGCTTGGCGGCGGATTACGCAGGTCTTCAGGGCTTTGAACAGTATCAACGCTCTGAGAAACCTGCGCGAACAGATAATCGTCGTCCGAATCGCCGAGGGATGTTGCACGCAGCGTGTATTCACTGGTGGGTGCGGCGCTGGATCGGAGTTCAGCCGGGGTGTCGCGCGGTGTGTAAGACCAAACTTTGTTCGCTTCCAACGCAGATGTCGGGGTTAGATCAACGACCTTGAAGTCGTAAGAATCGTTTTTGTATTCGACACTTAGGGGCGAAAACGGGACGTAGTGGGTCGGATAGACCGTCTGACAACCGACAAGAGCGCCGAGCAAAGCGGCTGAAACGAAAGACGATTTCACGAGGGTCATGTCATATCCAAAAATTGAGAGGGTGGTCATCCGATCACGTCCACGAGACTTTACGTTAGCCGTGCGCGAAATCCCGCGCAACAATTCGAGCAGTTGATAGATTATCGTGATCCTGCCTGTTGTTCTGTTGCCGCGCTTCGTGGTCTCAATGTGTGGAATGATGCCTTCAAAAGGTCATGATGTTCACAGCGCGCGGTCGACTCGACCTTCCAATGCTTGACCGCCGCGCTTGTTTCGCGAAAGACAGAGTTCTACGCCCAAAAATTCTTGTAGGAGCCGCCAAGATGAACGTCATGACCGAAACAAAGTCTGCCACGTCCGTTTTCGATTGGGCGGACCCGTTTTTGCTCGAAGATCAGCTTTCCGACGACGAGCGGATGATCCGCGACTCTGCGGCGGCCTATGCGTCCGACAAGCTGATGCCTCGGGTTACAGAAGCGTATGAGAATGAAACGGCGGCACCAGAGACTTTCGCCGAAATGGGCGGTATGGGCCTTCTTGGCATTACCGTGCCTGAGCAATATGGCGGTATTGGCTCCAGCTATGTTTCCTACGGCCTTGTTGCCCGCGAAATCGAACGGATCGACAGCGGCTATCGCTCGATGATGAGCGTCCAGTCTTCATTGGTGATGTATCCGATCTACGCTTATGGGTCGGAAGAGCAGCGTTCGAAATATCTGCCAAAACTCGCGAGCGGCGAATGGATCGGCTGTTTCGGTTTGACCGAACCCGATGCCGGTTCCGATCCCGGTGGGATGAAAACCCGCGCGAAAAAGACCGAGGGCGGCTATGTCCTGAACGGTTCAAAGATGTGGATTTCAAACGCGCCATTTTCCGATGTCTTCGTCGTCTGGGCGAAATCCGAGGCCCATGACAACAAGATTAAAGGCTTCGTTCTCGAAAAAGGCATGAAGGGTCTCAGCGCACCAAAGATCGATGGCAAGCTGTCACTCCGCGCCTCAACCACCG
The DNA here is from genome assembly GCA_964641645.1 of uncultured Neomegalonema sp. Lineage (GTDB taxonomy): Bacteria > Pseudomonadota > Alphaproteobacteria > Rhodobacterales > Rhodobacteraceae > JAHDDY01. The sequence goes on along the minus strand of CAZXMX010000036.1, from coordinate 4,704 downwards.
GCGAGATTGTCATGGATAATGTTGTGGTCGGCGAAGATGCGCTCTTGCCTAATGTCGAGGGACTCAAAGGACCGTTCGGCTGTCTCAATCGCGCTCGCTACGGCATTAGTTGGGGTGTGATGGGGGCTGCCGAAGATTGCTGGTATCGGTCGCGCCAATACGGTCTCGACCGCAAACAATTCGGAAAACCCCTCGCGCAGACCCAGCTTTTTCAGAAGAAACTCGCTGATATGCAATCCGAGATCGCGCTGGGCCTACAAGCCTCCCTTCGCGTCGGGCGTCTGTTTGATGAAGGCCGCATGGCCCCGGAAATGATCTCCATCGTCAAACGCAACAATTGCGGGAAAGCTCTCGACATTGCTCGCCAAGCCCGCGACATGCACGGCGGCAACGGCATCCAACAAGAATATCAAGTCATGCGTCACGCGCAGAACTTGGAAACAGTGAATACCTATGAGGGCACTCACGATGTTCACGCCCTCATCTTGGGCCGCGCCCAAACCGGTTTGCAGGCGTTCTTTTAACGGGTGAGGCAGCCGATAAAGCTGCCTTCAATAAACCTACCGTGATCGCCGATGGTCTTGGTGCCGTCCTTGGTTTCGCCGCGCTCGGCTTCAAGGGGGGGCAGGCCCGGTCTTCGCTCGAAAAATGGCGAGATAATTGCTTCTGACGGACGCGTGTTGGTGACGTCCCAGTCAATAGGTCGTTGTCCAATTCGCAACCGAGAATTGGTGGATTTCCCGCTCTGCTCTGTGAAGCTGCGCGGCGATCCCAGCCGAGAAGCAAGGAACCTTGAATGTCGCTGATTTCTTCGGATGCGAATAGATACGGCTCACAGGATGCATCGAGTCGACCTTTCGTGCCACGAAGACATTCGACCCGATCTGTGTTCAAGAGTGCGTTGATCGAAAGTTCGATCAACGGGGAACGATGTGACCTGCAGGCTCTGAATTTTACGAACATGAGTGCGTCCTCCCGGACTGAGATCGAGGTCGGGCAGGAGGCAAGGCTCGTCATCAAAGTGATGGGCGCTGAGAGTTCGTCGACAATTTTTGATGAAGTGGGAACCGTTATCGACTCTGTCAGCGATACCTTTGGTTCCGAGTTTGATGTTCAGTTCTCAGATTTTGTCGATGTGGAGAAGCTGTCCCGAGAAGCCGGTCGAATTTTCAAACGGCAAGTTCTGGGCGAGGATCTTCGAGGCTCCGCTGAAAACCTACCACCCGAATACGCCTTGTTGTCGGTCGAGTTGCTTCATCATTTGAGCGGGCTGCGTTTAAAAGCAGACCTTCTCGAAGAAGCGTCAGACGGCACGCTTGAGAATATCTACGCCGATGCGAAACGTCTCATGTCCTCTCACAGCGATGAGTTCCGCGAGCTGTGGTATCGCTTCAACGATGTCATCGCGGATATTCCATACGAGGATGATCGGTTCCACGCGATCAAATGGCATACGGACCGGGTTCTGAAACCGATGTTCATGGGCGCGCCCGTCTTCGAGCGATCCTATATCAAGCCATTGGGGTATCCCGGCGACTACCAGATCATGCTCTATGCTTACGATTCCCATACGCCGATCAAAACGCCAACGCTCTATGACGCCGTTCTCCAGCAATATTTTTCGCATGGCTTTGGGGCGTGTATCCGCTCGCGAATGGAACTGACGGTCAACGCCATTCATGCGAACATGGCCAAGGGTAAGTCGGACCGCGAAAACCCCTACGAGATTTTGAATGTCGGCTGCGGCGCGGCTGTCGAACTTCCGGCTTTGATATCCGACAATGCAGCGGGGGATCAGTTCCTCGATATCCACCTGTTGGACCAAGACGACCGACCACTCCAATATGCGTTTCAACATGCCGCCGTCGCGATGCGAGACAACAAGCATCGGTGCTCGGTCACGGCATTCAACATGAGCTTTCTCGAACTCTATCGCGCGGGTCGTTTGACGAAAGACAAAGCCATCGGCGATCAGAATGTGGTCTATAGTCTCGGACTGTTGGACTACTTCAAACCGCTCCGCGCGAAACGTTTTGTCGAGGCGCTCTATGAACGCGTGAAGCCGGGTGGTTTGCTTGCGGTTTGTAATGTTGCGAAAACGCGAGTCGGTTGCGAATGGATTTTGGAGTGTCTGACCGATTGGCGCTTGGAGTATCGGACATTGGATGAAATGAACACGTTGTTCAGCGACCTGCCAGACAGCCCAAAAGTCACCATCCGACTCGAAGAGAGTCAGCAGATGTGGGTCGCAGTGGTCGAAAAACCGGAGTGACGCAATCTCTTAGCTGAGGGCAACAACCACCGCTGTGACGTTGTCGGAGGCCCCTCGATCAATCGCCATATCAATGAGGCGACGACACGCGGCGTCGCTGTCCCGCTCGGTTATCAACACCTGCAGTAACTCGACATTGGGGATGACCCGTGTCAGCCCGTCTGAACACAGCAGGTATTTATCGCCTCGCTGCAAGTCGATGGTTTCAAAGTCGAGTTCAAGCGACTCGGCTGCACCGATGGCGCGCGTCAAGACATGCGCATGAGGATGGTCTTCGGCATCTTCTGCTTTGAGCAAGCCTGCATCAACAAGGTCTTCGACGATCGAATGATCTTTGCTCAATTGTTCAATGCGTTCGGTGCGGACGCGATAAGCACGGCTGTCACCAGCCCAGACGATAATTCCTTGGGTTTCGAGCGCGAGCATACAAATGACCGTGCTGCCAATCGCAGAGGAACCGTCTTCGGCTGCGGCCGTTTGCAGAATATTATTCGCGTCCTCTAGTCGCGCGACGATGTCGTGCATCAACTGACGTGGCTGGGACCATGGGCGTACATTTCCAAGCGAGTTTACGACGGTCTCACTCGCAAAGTCGCCGCGTGCATGTCCACCCATGCCATCGGCGACAGCCCAGAGGCACAGGTGGCGGCGAATAATAAAACTGTCTTCGTTGATCTCGCGCACGGTCCCGACATCGGTAACGCCGGCGCTTGATATCGAAAACGGCGTTCGGGGTAGGCTGCCGGTTTGTGTGACGGGATGATCAAAGCTCATGCGTAGCCTCTCCCATCACCAGCCGCGAAAATAGCTGACTCGTTGCAGCTCCACTTTGCGATACGCCTTCAGCTCCGGCGTCAATGCCACCCAGCGTAATCCAGACGCCGTCGCTTATCTCAGGTTCATCATCCGACAGGTCCAGCGGATCGGACTCCACGGTCGTCGGCTCGCCTTCGGCGCTGACTGCGAGGCTGGTGAAGCTGTCTGTTGTCGATAGCGGAGGCGATCCTGAGCTTGTTGCCGACATTGGATCAGGGTCCGCGATGCTATGGTTCAGATCGTCGGTTGTCGCGGAAGGATCGAGCGCCGTTAACACAGAGGCTTCGAGCCGATCGAACCAAGGCCCTAGCGCGGTGCAAGCGGCAACGGGAGAGACCCCGGCGGGCAACTCGGTCAAGACAGCAAAGGGAAACAGTCGTCCGACCTTATCCATACTAGGACAGAACACGCCAGCGACGGGTGCGGCGGAAAAGACATCCGCAGCGACCGAAAACCGCCAGATCGGAGAGGTCAGAAAAACATCGGCAAATCCCGGCGTTTCACGCGCGACGGCCAACCCACCTTCTGCCCACGCACTCCAGTTCTTGCAGGCCTGCAGGGACCCTCCGCCTTGAACGAAGTCGCCGTATGCTGGAAGTTTTCCGGTGTATCCGACCTGCATCCCTCTACCCCTACAACGACGCTGGGCAGCGGAATGCCCGCATGGCATCTCGCAGAGCGAAAGGATTGACCGAGGAACGCATTCGCAGTTCGATCGTCGCAGAACGTCCGCCGATTGGAATGCGGACACGGCCTTGCCCGCCACCGCCTCGGGTCCGGTAGCCAAGTTGATCGACCAGTTGGAACAGGCCCCATTCGCCCGATTTACCAACCGACAGTTCTTCGGTTTCTTCTTCGCCTGTCGCAGTATTGATGAAACCGGAAATCGCGAGAGATGCCGTCGCCCCGTTTGCAGGCTGAGTCCCCGGCCACTGCAGTTGCCCCGGTGTATCTTCACCAACGGTCAGTTCCGTTGTCGCACCGCCAACACCAAATCTCACGACCGCAACGCCCGGATCGAATGTCACCGGGTAGACAGAAAATCTCATCCGCGGTTCCCGCGAGTCATTCGGGAACAGCGCTTCTCGGATTTGTGCCGCTTGCTCAAAGAAATAGAGTCTGTCTTGCGCGACGCCCAGTGCAGCACCAACACCGGGACGCCAACGCCAAGGTGAGAGATCGGTTTGAACATACTGTTGCAGCTCGCGTTTGAAAAAGCCGTCAATCGCGCCGTCTGGCCCGATGATGGACGTCAAATCGCCTGTTGGAATTTCAATACCTGTTCCGAACGGATAGCGCCCATGCAGTTGACCGCTGCAAAGCGGATAGACATTTGAACTCCAGACTTCAGCAAGGCGCGCCCGAACGCCAGCCGAGCTGGCATTGTCGGCCTGATTGAGCATGTCTTTCACGATGGCGGCGATGGCTGGCGGCGCATACGAAGATTCGCGCGATAGTGCTTTCGCTTCTTCGGTCGTCGACAGCAGCTTGAGGTCTTCGCCGCCGGATGCAAGATCGGCGACACGGGCGTAGAACCGCCGAAGCGCGTCCATCATGCGATCTGACTCGCCATCTTCAGAGAACGTGCGAAGGTCCGCAAACGTCTCTTGGACCGG
>CAZXMX010000035.1:0-21440 GCA_964641645.1 uncultured Neomegalonema sp. | reverse complement strand
CCGTTGTCAAAGCCGAAAGCGTGCGGATCAGCGAACCCGTCCGCTATGTCGGCCCTAAAGGTGGGCGAGCCTATACGCGCCGCGTGCTGAAGGCCACTATCGACCATGATTACGATACACTTGTCGAACAGGCTGGTTCGCCGGAGAAACTCGGACAAGCCTTGATCGACGGCGATCCTGAGATCGACATGGAACGCTTCGGCGCATCGCTCTGGAATCTCAGCCGCGTCTACACTGACCCCGACGACGCCTTGGTCTTTCGCATTGAACAATTCGAGATTGTTCGCGGACCCTTTGGACGCGTCAAAGATCGCCGCCCCCGTGAGCGGGACGAGGCTAATGTCGATGACGATGTACCGCTAAAATGGACCGGCACGATGTTGCCTAAGTCCGAGGCCTACCGAAAATTCGTTTTCTCGTCGAAGCTCCAAATCGTGCATGTGAACGGCCTGACCTTCGATTTCCTCTATGGCATGGCTGAGGAACTCCACAAGGCCAATGCGGTAATGCTGCTCGGCGGTGGACGATCAGGAAAACAGCCGCTCGTTTTCCGACGCGGCTCAACACCCTATCGTGGATTTTTGGAGGGCCGGGTCAGCGGAAAGCAATACGTCCTGCTGCTTCACCTCTCCAATATGGAATTGAAACCGCCTCCCGAAGCGCCCAAAAAACTGAAAGCAGAACAACCGGAGAAAGCTGCACCAAAAAAAGCCGCGAAGAAGAAAGCCTCGGCGACAAAGAAAATGCCACCCGCCAAAGCCAAGGCAAAACCCGCCTCCAAAGCAAAGGTGGCCAAGGCGAAATCGAGCGCCAAACCAAAAGTAGCGAAGCCCAAGGCTAAACCCAAAGCGACCAAACCTAAGGCCGCGAAGAAATGATCCTTAATCAAAACCCATTGAGGCCGCCGTGGTAAAGCGCCTCGCCGATCCAAAGAAGCTAACCGAAAAAGTTGCGGGCTATGCGACCGGCAATGCAGATGCGCTGAAAGAGTCAGCCCTGCTGCAAGCTGTTCGCTTGCGGCGTCGGCAGCTCGGACGCATGATGACGGCGTTCGATCTCGATACCGCCAGCAAACGCTTGCCCCCCGCTGAATATGCGATCAGTCGTAAGTATGACGGTGAGTTTGCCGTGCTCTATTTCGACGGCGGCGATGTGATAACACTCAACCCCGGCGGCACCGTGCGGGCTGGTGCGATGTTTCACATTGAAGCCGCGAAACTGCTTAAGAAAGCGAAGATCAAAAAGGCCATGCTCGGCGGCGAGGTCTATGCACGCCACGACGACGGCAAGCGCGCTTGGGTGCATGACGCAACCCGCCTAAGCCGCGCGCCAAAGACGAAAGAAGACGTCGAACGCTTGTGCTTTGCGGTATTCAACATCTACGACCTCGACGGAGAAGACCTGTCGATGCGCTATTTCGAAGCTATCGCGAAGGCGCAAAAGCTATTTGCTTCAGGCGATCGCATTCACCCCGTCGAAACGGTCATGGGTGAAGACTTCAAAGGTGTTCGAAAACAATACAAGAAATGGGTTGAAAAAGAGGGGGCGGAGGGCGTCGTCGCCCGGTCCGATGCTGCGGGCGTTTTCAAGATCAAGCCTCGCCACACGCTTGACCTCGCTGTGGTGGGTTACTCCGAAGGCGTCGACGACCGCGCAGGGCTTTTGCACTCGATGTTGCTCGGCATCGTTCGCAAAGATGGTGCGTTTCAAATCATTGGCCGCGTAGGGGGTGGTTTTTCAGATGAAGACCGCGCCAAGCTTCTCAAGGCGCTGCGCAAGCGTAATGCGGAGAGCGACTATGTCGAGGTAAACTCGGATCGCGTTGCCTATCGAATGATCCAGCCCGGTGTCGTGGTCGAGATTTCGTGCCTGGATATTATCTCGCAGACGTCTCGCGGCGGCACGATTGACCGCATGGTCATCGAGTGGGACGCCTCAAAAAAAACATGGCAAGGCGTGCGACGACTGCCACTCGCCAGCATTATCTCTCCGCAATTTCTGCGCCTGCGCGACGACAAATCCGCGACTGCCGATGACGTCAAACTCACCCAACTTACCGACATCGCCCACATCCCTGAAACGGACAAAACCGCCGAAGACGTAAAGCTTCCCGCATCGACGGTTCTGAAACGCGCCGTGGCAACCAAGGAACTACGCGGCGCGATGATGGTGCGGAAAATCGTGATGTGGAAGACCAACAAAGAAGACGCCTCCCGCGATCACCCCGCCTACGTCATTCACCTGACAGACTACTCGCCGAACCGAAAAGACCCGCTGCAACACGACATTCGCGTCAGCTCTTCGAAAAAGCAGATCGAGGGCTTTTGGACAATGTGGGAAAAAGCGAAATTCAAGAAAGGCTGGGTCGTTCAGGAATGACAAAAGTTCTGAGTTGGAACATCCTGCACGGCGGCGGGCGAAGGATGGATGCGATCCTCGATACAATCGCCGGTCACAAACCCGACATTCTGACGCTGCAAGAAGTCCGACGCGGCAAGCACGAAGCGCCACTCCTGCAAGGCTTGCAGGCGCAGGGCTTCTCGCAGATTCACCTCCCCGAAACCAAGGACGCCCGAGAGAACACCATACTCATCGCCGCGCACACGCCGTTCGCGGCAGAAGTTTTCCCCAACGAGAACGGTCCGACCCACATTCTAAGCGCTGAGTTTGACGGGCTCACACTCTACCCCCTCCACTTCCCGCAAAAGAAAGCGCAAGTGCCCCTCTTCCATGCACTGCTTGATCTGCCTGTCGAAGCAGAGGCCCTGTTGATCGGCGATCTGAATTGCGGAATCCCGTTCGAAGACTCAGAAACGAAAACATTCGCAAACACACACCTGTTCCAACAATTACTTGTGCAAGAATGGACCGACGTCTGGCGATCTCGCAACCCGGATGCCCGAGAATTCACATGGGTTAGCGCGAAGCGCCAGAACGGGTTTCGCTACGACCATGCTCTCGCGACACCGGCGCTCAACAAACGGATTTCCGAAGTGGAGTACGACCACGAACCCCGATTAGCGGGCGTGTCTGATCACTCACTTCTGACTCTCTCGTTTGAATGAGGCGACCTAACCTCAAGGCCGATAGGCGACACCCCACGGAAACCGCCCCACTTTGATTGACTTGATGGCCTTGCGATCTTCAACGTCGATTACGGTTACATCGCCGGACACCCCATTCGTCGTGAACAGCATCTTTTCATCGGGAGTCATCGCCATGTGCCAAACGCGGCGACCCACGAGAATGTACTTCTCCACTTCATAGGTCTGCGCGTCGACAACCGCGACATGGTTGGATGGGCCGAGCGCGACAAAAGCGTATTTACCGTCTTTTGTCATGCGGATGCCAACGGGTTGCACGCGGTCGCTGGTAATGCCCTTGATCTCGAAGGTAATTTTGGCGACCTCGTTCTGGTCTGCGGTATCGAAGACCGTCACGGTTCCACCGATCTCCGACGAAACCCAAAGCCGTTTTCCATCCGAAGTGAACTCGGCATGGCGCGGGCGTTGATCGACCAACGTATTGGCAAAGATCTCCTGCGTCTCGGTATCAATCCAATGCGCCATGTTCGTCGTTTCAGAGGTGGTGATGGCCATTTTCCCGTCGGGGCTGACGGCCATCCCTTCTGGTTCGATTCCCACATTGATCTGCGCAATCACTTTGCGCGTTTCGGTATCCACCACGGTCGAAATCGCGTCGTCCTCGTTCGCGATGTAGAGGAAGCGATTATTGGGATGCAGAGCGAATTGCTCTGGGTCTTCGCCGGATGGCAGATTGTGCAGCACCTTCCCCGTGTCCGGGTCCATGACCTGAACCGTGTCGCTGTCTGACGCGCAGATATAGAGGACGTCGTGATCCTTCGAAAAAATGATCCCGCGGGGGCGCTCGCCCGTCGACACTGTACGAACCACTTCAAGCGTTTCGACATCAATCACACTGACCGTGTCGTCTTTCTCATTCGAAACCCACATCTCGCCCGCATGGGCAGGAAATGCACAGAGCGAAAGAGTGGCAAGCCACTGTTTTGCTTTAATTTTGGGTATTCTCTTCATCATGAAGAGGGTCTTGGCTAATCTGGCAAGTCGCGGCATTGTGCCCCTTTTGAAGATACTGGCGTTGGCGGTACGCACATATTACTGTCGTTGGAAAATAAATGGGAGACTTTGATGCGCGCAACACCATTTCTGATGCTTTTTGCCTCAGCTATGTTTTCAACTGCCGCGCTTGGGCACGGCGATGTTTCGCCACAGCCGGTGGATACCGATGGCTTGCCCGAAAATGGCGATGAATGGCTGGAAGAGAATCCTTATCGCGCCGAAACGGCGGGCGAAGAGGTTTGGGCTAAAGCGGTAAAAGTCGGCGCATCAGGCTACAATCAGAACTGCGCGCGCTGTCATGGCCTTGAAGTTGTTTCGGGTGGACTTGCACCTGACCTGCGATATCTCGAAGCCAATTTCGACGGCGACGAATGGTATGTTGAGCGGTTCCGTTACGGTTACACGCAAAACGGCACGACCAAAATGCCGGCCTTCGGCGAACTGCTCGGCCAAGACGCGGCGTGGGCCATTCGTACCTACGTCGAAACCCGTCCCGATGATGGTGCATTGGATGATTTTTCGGACGACTTGAAAGGTATCCGCGACGATCTTGTCGCAAAATCAAAGGCGCTTGGGGACGGTTCGGACTACGCTGATATCGCGGAGAAAATTGACGCCTACAAAGAGAAACTCGCGGAAATTGCGGTCGACGTACCAACAGCATCCGGTGCCCCTATCGCAGATTCAGCCGTCTCTCGCGCTGTAAGTTCGCTAGATGGCTCGGCGGAGGGCGTAAAAAATGCTGCTGAAAACCTGACCGTCGGCATGTCGGCGGCGCAGTGATTCGATGGCAATGAAGCTCCGATCAATTCGCGAAGGCGTCTTCGCCGCTGCGTTAACGGCGATAGTCATCGCTCCGTTGCCCGCAAACGCGCAATCGCAAAAACTGCCTTCCTTTGCGATCATCCAAAATCAGGATCGAACGTTCCGCCCCGGCGCGGACTATGACGCGATTACGGAACGCGGCTGGATGGATATTGGAGTTTACGAAGACTTTGCGCCTTATGCCTCCCTTGTGGATGGAAAGCCGCAGGGCGTCGATGTTGATCTCGCGCATCTCATCGCGAAAGAGATCGGTGTCGAAGCTCGGATTCACTTCTTGCCTGCTGGCGAGTCTGTTGACGCCGATTTGCGCTTTCACGTTTGGAAAGGCCCACTCGTCGGCGAGCAGGTCATGAACGTGATGATGCATGTCCCCTATAATCGCGAACTTGATATCCGAAACGAGCAAGTCGTGCTGACCGGGCAATACATGCGAGAAAGCTCTGCGATTGCATATTCGACGGAATACTACCCGGAAGAAAAACCCGTCCCTGCATACTTCCGCTTCGACAAAGTCGGCGTGGAGAACGATTCATTGGCTGATTTTTACCTATCGTCGGTCGGAAACGGCAGCCTGATCCCGAATATGAGGCGGTTTCCAACCCCGGACGCTGCGATGGCGGCGCTAAAATCCGGAGAAATCACCGCCGTTATGGGGTCGTTAGCTCAACTAGAGCACGGTGCAGGTGACGGAATTGCGGTTCACCAGCCGCCTTTTCCCGGCCTTTCACTCGGAAGTTGGACTTTAGGGGTAGGAATACGCCATAATTACCGACAACTTGGGTACGCTGTGGATGATGCGATCCGGTTGGCAATTGAAGATGGCCGGATGCAGGCGATCTTTGAAAAGCACGGGCTGACCTATCAGCCCCCCGAACGTTAGGGAGTGAGACGATGCGCGGATTGGCTTTGGCACTGATGATGGCGACGACTCCGGCAATGGCCGCAAGTGACAGGCTCAATAGCGATCTCAAAACAGTGCTCGCTGATCCGTTCGATACCGGAATGTGGAATTATCAGCAAAAGCGCCTTCTAGGGGATCCCGAGAAGATTCAGTTCGACAGCCGCGTCAAAGTTTCAGCCCCGCATTCTGCGGAAGACGCCTTTGAGGTTCCGGTTAAAATCGACGCGACAGATATCCCGAACGTCGAGAAAATTGTCGTCAGCGTCGATTATGGCCCGATCCCCAAAATTTTGACGTTCTACCCAAAGGAAGCCGAGGCAAAATTCTCGTTCCGCTTTAAGATCGATCAAGCGACACCGGTGCGTGCTTCCGTACAGACGAAAGACGGCGCATGGTATGTTGGCGGCGTCCATATCGATGCGATGGGTGGGGGTTGTACAGCACCCGCTCATGCCTACGCCACCGACGACTGGGAAGAAAAGCTTGGTGAAGTTCGGGGGCGCATGTGGGCTCAAACGGGCCGCGTTCGCGTGATCATTGATCACCCGATGGACACCGGCTTGGCTGATGGCATTCCGATTTTCATCGTCGAAGACATCAAGCTAGAGGGACCGGGTAAACGCGAGATGGCTCGACTTGAACTCCACGAACCGGTCGATGAAGATCCCGCATTCACATTCCACTTTCCGAAAGACAAACTCACCGATGCGATCCGCGTTGTTGGGCGGGACAATAACGGCAACGAAATCGATGCGACGATTCCAGGGCCGAACACTCAGTAATGAGAAGCTCTAAGACGATGCTGACCCGGCGCACAACGCTCGGCTTGATCGGGGCGGCGATGACCGTTCCTGCCCAAGCCCGCGCTCGCCTATCCTATGATTTGAAACCGAAGCAAGTTGCTGACGGCATCTGGATGCTGGAGGGGTCCACCGATTATTTCTCGATGGACAACGGCGGTGATATCGTAAATTGCGCGATCATCGAGGGCTCTGAAGGTCTTACGATCGTCGATACGGGGCCCTCACTCCGCTATGGGGAAGCCATGCTCGATGCATTGGTCAATTTGTCGGGTAAACCAGTCACCACCGTCATCAACACCCACCACCACCCCGACCACTTTTTTGGAAATCAAGTATTCGCGGATATTCCTATTCGGGCTCTTTCGCAGACGGGGGCGCTGGCTGCGGAACAAGGCGAAGGCTTTGCCGACAATATGTATCGCATCCTCGGTGATTGGATGCGTGGCACGGAAGTCGTACCGCCAACGCAATCTCTGCCTGAAGGTGAGATCGAATTGGGCGGGCGGAAATTGTCTGTCTTGCCACTCGCCGGTCATACGAAATCTGACCTTGCGCTGTTGGATTTGGAAACCGGCACCGTCATCGCCGGAGACCTCGCCTTCCTCGACCGCGCCCCGACCACCCCAAGCGCAGATTTGGACAAATGGCGCGAGAGCCTTGATGTCCTTGTCGATCTGGAACCCTCCGCCGTGATCCCCGGTCATGGCCCGTTCGATCCAACCCTAAAATCGCTGGCGCAAACCCGCGCGTATCTCGACTGGATCGAGGAAACACTCGGCGATGCCGCTGATCAGGGGTTCGATATGGTTGAAGCGATGGAGCTTCCGATTCCTGCCCAGTTCGCCGAACTCGGTGCGCAACCGCAGGAATTTCATCGCTCGGTGAGCCATCTTTTCCCCGGCTTTGAAGCCGAGGCCCTCCCGCTATTGGACTGACGTCAAACGCGGCGCACCCGCCCTTCTGCATCAATCAAAACCGCTCCTTTCGCTTGGCCACGGCGCAGCAGTTCTTCTGCCTCACTGACGGGCGCGGCAGCAATCGCCGTCGAAAGTGCATCCGCTCGCCAACCCGTATCGGCCATCACCGTTACCGACGACCATCGCTCGCCCTTCCGCGCGAGCGGGTCAAAGATGTGCGACTGGCCTCGAACCAACGTCGCGCGCGGTTCAGAAGTCGCGACCGCGACCGCCCCGTCAATCACGTCAACAATCTTTCCCGTCAGCGGATGTTCAACGCCGATCCGCCAAGGTCGACCATCCTCGCTTTGACCGATTCCCCGAAACTCACCAAGGTTCGCCAAGGCATCGCGATATCCAAGTCGCTCAAGGACGGCGATCACTCGATCCGCTGCGTAACCCTGTGCGATGCCATTGAAGGTGGCACTCATAGCCTGGCGCGTAAACCGCGCCGTAAAAGGCGAGACCGTCAGCGCGCGCCAATCAACCACCCCGCCGCCCCGCCACACACCTTGTACCGTCGGATCAAATCCACCGTGCGAAACCTCCGCGATCTCTCGTGCAAACTTTGCAAGCTCAACGAACAAGTGCCCCGGACGCGCGACACGGCCCTCACGGTTGAGGCGAGACAGCACTGAGTCCTTGCGCCACAAACTAAACGCCATCTCCACCGCCTCGACCTCGCGACGGCACGCAGCGAACGCCTCAGCGGCCAAACGCGCTTCGCCCGGCAGCGTAATCTCCGCATCCGCGCCAAGCGCCGTGAATCGATCACGATGCAGAGCGCACGCCGGTCCGCCAACGACGCAAGCCGCCGCCGAAATCGCAAGGAACCGCCGTCTCGAAAAACTCATTCCGCCGCCTCGCGCGTCGGGCGCTGTTTTGCAGCAAGGATCAATGGAACACATTGCTTCGGATCATCGTGAATCGTTACACAATCAAGGCACTGAAAACACTCGCTGTACTCGATTTTTCCTTTGGGCGAGATCGCATCGTATTTGCAACGCACTTTACAAAGCTGACATGGCGAGCCGCATGCCTCGCGCCGTTTGATCCAATCACGACCGCGCAGCAATCCACCAATCGCGAGAAAAGCGCCCAAAGGGCAAACGTAACGGCAAAACCCCTTGAACAACATCATCGACAACAGCAGCCAGAAACCCGCGTAAGCGACATAGTACCACTCACGCACAAAAAATGTGGTCACCGCCGTTTTGAAAGGCTCCACCTCGACCAGCTTGTCATTGAGGACCGGCCAGAACGCAGACCCGAGCAGGATGGCGAGCACCCCATATTTCACCAACTTCAACGCACCATCCCAGCGTTCAGGAACTCGAATTTGCTTCAGCCCCAGCGCCTTACCGAGGTGATGCGACAGCTCTTGCATCGCGCCGTATGGGCAGAGCCATCCACAGAAAAACCCGCGTCCCCATAAAACAAACGACAGGATCACGAAGCCCCAAATCAACAAGGAGAATGGATCGTATAGAAGGAACACAAAACTCCCGCCTTCCAGCGCGGTACGCATTGTTCCAATCACCGTGACAATCGAGAGCTGCCCCTGCCCCCACCAACCAATGAACGCGATCACAAACGCCAAAATTCCCAATCGAAGCGGCGTGTAAAAACGCATCCCCGCAAACTTCGACATCGCAAACAACAACGCACCGCCTAAAGCGATGAGAAAGAGGCTCAACACACCAAGGTCGGTCGTTTTTGCAAGAAAGCTCTCGACCCAAACCGGCCTAGGTTCGACGACAATCGGCTTTTCAAAGAACCGTTCAGGCGCGGCTTGGGTCGAAACCAAAACGCGGATACCGGTTTCCGGCCGGAAAACGCCGTGCCGCCGCACCGCCTGTATCGTCAACTCCCAAGGGGACGTCGGATCAAATCCCATCCGCCGATCCGTCCGCACGATCATGCGCTGTTCGAAATGCGGGACGCCATCGGCCAACTCGACTTCAATATCGCCATCTCGCAAAGACAAAGGCAAACCGTTCTGGTTCAGACCAAGGCGATCAGGTGCCGTGTTGCGCACGAAATCCTCCGACACCAACCCATGCCTTCCGTTCGCGAGCAAGAGGATTGGTTCATCGTAATCGGCAACGGCCATCAGCGTTTCGCGCTGCGCTAAAGTTTCCTCGTCGAGTACGGCGCGCGCCACACTGTCTGGGCCAATATCGATTATCCAAAGATCGAGATAGGTTTCATCAGGCGCATCTTTTGCTTCAGGATCGTCATCCTCCCAGAGCGATTCCGCAAACTCGGCCTCGATCTGAGAATTACGGACGAGGAAGCGATGCGCGATACCTTGCTCGACCAAAGCGTCCCAATTCAGATCGGCAATGTTCGCTCTGATCGGTGAGGCCGTTGGCCCACCTGCCAAGCCCTGCATTTGCTGTCGAACGACTTGCAGACTCGCCGCGAGGATCGATTCATGGGCAATCCGAACCGATGCCGTCGCCTTGGTCACGCCATCCAGATAAACGCTTGATGAGCTATCTCGATCTCCGGCACCATACGGTACGCCAACAGTCAGCGGATCAAACACCGATAGTCCACGATACTGGCGCATAAATTCGTGGAAGGGCGCTTGGCCGAGTCCAGAAACAAAGATCGGTTCGTTATGTTCGATCAGTTCCGCATTCAGGAACAAGCCTTCGCGATCAAGTGTCACCAGCACATCAATCGGTTCACCGGAGAAACCCGGCAAAGGCGCCATCAGCCCTGTCTGAAAGACATAGCCTGCTTCCACGCCTGCCGGATCAACGATCGACCAGACGCCATCATCGCTGAGCTGTTCACCAAGAACGTTAGGAGGCTCTACTTTTCCTGCCAGCACGTCAGGGGACAATGTTTCAGCGACCGCGGAACCACCAAACAGTACGGCAATTGCCGCTGCCAAAAATCGGAAGCCTTTCCACATCAATCCACGATACTCCGCACTACGCCTCGGTATCCCTGCATTCTAGAACTCAATACCGCTTTGATACTCATAGCTTTCAACCGATTCGCCAAAAATTTCGATTGTCGAAAACGTCGAGCTTCATCCACGGTTGTCCTATCGTCAGCGATCACGATCGAAGATTTTCAAAAATCGCAGTAAACTGTTGTTGATCATTCAGATTCGGGCCAAACATTAAAATTGCTATCGGCAACCAATTTACTTGGTTAGGCTGAAGGCTGCCACACTCTAAGGGCTAGCAAAAGAAAACGAACGGGAGTGAAGAATGACGAACAATAAGGAAAAACAGACCCCATCACGCCGCAGCTTCCTGCGCGCTGGGGCTGCAACGATGGCGGCCGGGTCCGCCGCTGTTGCAATGCCGCATGTTGCGCGTGCGCAAACGAAGACCTTGAAAGTCCAAGCGGCTTGGGGTGGCGGGATCTTTCTTGAAAATGCGAAGTCATACGTTGATCGCGTTCACGCGATGGCGGGCGATTCGCTGAAGATCGATCTGCTTCCCGTGAACTCGGTCGTAAAAACCTCGCAGATGCAAGACGCCGTTCACCGCGGTGTTCTCGATGGCGCGCACTACGTGCCAGCATACTGGTACTCTAAATCAAAATCCGCCTCGCTGTTCGGTACCGGCCCTTGCTTCGGTTGGTCTTCGCAAGAAGTTCTCGGCTGGCTACACTATGGTGGTGGTCAAGAGCTGTTCGATGAGCTGATGGCCGACCTCAAACTCAATGTTGTGTCGTTCTTCAACAGCCCGATGCCAGCACAGCCGATGGGTTGGTTCAAAGAAGAGATCAAAGACGCCTCCCAAATGGAAGGTCTGAAATACCGGACCGTTGGTCTGGCTGCAGACGTTCTGCTCGAAATGGGCATGTCCGTTGTTCAGCTTCCCGGCGGCGAAATCCAACCAGCGATGAAATCCGGTCTGATTGACGCAGCGGAGTTCAACAACCCGACCTCTGACCGCGACTTCGGCATGCAGGATGTATCCAAGCACTACCACCTCGCGAGCTTCCACCAGTCGCAGGAATTCTTCGAGATCACCTTCAACAAGAAGATGTTCAACAGACTGCCAGATGAGCTGCAAGCGATCCTGAAGCATGCTTCAGAGGCTGAAAACTCAAACTTCTACTGGCACAACACGAAGCGTTACTCAGAAGATCTCGTGAAACTTCAAGAGCAAGGCGTCAACGTTTACCGCACGCCAGACTCGGTCATGAAAGAACAGCTGAAGGCTTGGGACATCGTTGTTGACCGCCTGTCGGGTGAAGATCCGTTCTTCGCAAAAGTCATCGACTCGCAGAAAGCCTATGCGAAAGACGTGATGAACTACCTGAACCTCAACCAGCCTGATTATAAGCTCGCTTACGATCACCACTTCGGTTGAGACGAGACTTCCAAACAATAAGAACCTAAACCGGGGGCCATTGGCCCCCGGTCTTTGATGTTGTGTCAAACGCTTCGGGGAGGTCGCGTTGGTCGGTATTATTCATGCCATCGAAAGTCTGAGCATTTGGGTAGGGCGCGCCTTCGGTTGGTGCATCATGATCCTCACGCTTTCGGTCTCATACGAAGTCTTTGTCCGCTATGTCTTGAACGCGCCGACGGTCTGGGCATTCGATATGATGGTGCAGATGTATGGCGCGCTGTTTTTGATGGCTGGGCCGTATGCACTCGCTCAGGATGCCCACGTTCGCGGTGATGTTGTCTACCGGCTGTTGCCCATCAAGTGGCAGGCGAGGATCGACTTCTTACTTTATCTCATCTTCTTCTTTCCCGGCATGTTGGCGCTCTTTTGGTTTGGCGCAGAGATCGCAGCGGACTCTTGGCGCTATGAAGAGGTCAGCTGGAACAGCCCCGCGCGTATCCAAATTTACTTTTTCAAGACCCTCATTCCGATTGCTGGCTTTTTGCTCATTCTACAGGGCATCGCAGAGTGCCTGCGCTGTTGGAAAGCGATGAAGGAAGGAGTTTGGCTAGAACGTCTCGAAGACGTCAAAGAGACTGAGGACCAACTTATGGAACTGGCGCAATCTGAGCGGGGGCAAGTCTGATGACCAATCCCGAAGTCGCCATCGTCATGCTCTCACTGTTCATCGTGCTCGTGTTGCTCGGGTTTCCCGTCGCCTTCACGTTGCTCGCGATGGGCGTCGCGTTCGGCTACTACGCTTACTACGACGCGGAATATATTGAAGTTTTTGGCGATCTTTTTGACAATCAGATCTTCTATCTCCTCAATCAAAATACGTATTCGGTGATGGAGAACGACACGCTGGTCGCGATCCCACTGTTTTTGTTCATGGGGTACGTTGTCGAGCGTGCAAGCATTGTTGACCGCCTGTTTAGCTCGCTGCAACTCGCCGCCCGCAACCTGCCCGGTTCAATGGCGATTGCTGCGCTGATTACCTGTGCAGTCTTTTCGACAGCCAGTGGAATCGTCGGGGCAGTGGTTACGCTGATGGGCCTGCTCGCGTTTCCTGCGATGGCGAATGCCAACTACAACAAGTCGTTTGCTTCAGGTGTGATCTGCGCGGGCGGCACGCTTGGCATCTTGATCCCCCCATCGATCATGCTGATCGTTTACGCTGCTATTGCTGAACTCTCTCCGCTTCGCCTTTATGCTGCGGCGGTGTTCCCCGGTCTGATGCTCGCCGGGCTGTATGTTGTCTACGTTATTGCTCGCGTTGCGGTTAATCCATCGATCGCGCCAAAGCCCGCGCCTGATCCATCAATCTCACGCGGCTACATCTGGTGGTCGCTGATTAGCTCATTCGTGCCATTGGCTGTGCTCATTATGCTGGTTCTCGGCTCTATCCTTGGAGGCCTAGCCACACCAGCAGAAGCGGCCGCGATGGGCGCATTGGGTGGGCTGGTCTTAGCAGTTCTCTATCGATCGCTGACTTGGACGAAGGTCAAAGAGTCTGTCTTCCTTACCGCCAAAGCGACCGCAATGGTGTGCTGGATGTTTGTTGGTTCGTGGACTTTCGCCTCGGTATTTTCCTACCTTGGTGGGCATGATGTGATCGAACATTGGTTCTTGTCGATGAACCTTTCGACGATCCAATTCCTGATCCTCTGTCAGCTCATCATCTTCCTACTCGGCTGGCCGCTTGAGTGGTCAGAAATTCTGATCATCTTCGTCCCGATCTTCTTGCCGATGCTCGATACCTTCGGCGTGAACCCCTATTTCTTCGCGATGTTGGTAGCGCTAAACCTCCAAACCTCGTTCTTGACACCCCCGATGGCCATGTCGGCGTATTACTTAAAAGGGGTGCTGAAAGATCAGATTGAGCTGATGCAAATCTTCAAAGGCATTATGCCCTATCTGGCCATCGTGATCTTCTGCATGGTGATGATGTATATCTTCCCCGGCATTGCGTTGTGGCTGCCTGACTATCTGTTCGGTGAGTACGTCGCATGACGCGAGCCACTCTGTCGGCAACAGAGGCGGTGGAGAAAATCCGCACGGGACAGCTTTCGTCGGTTGATCTGACGAAAGCCTGCCTCGCGCGGATCGAAGAGACGGATGCGCAAATTGGCGCGTGGGCTTACCTCGACTCGGAACGCGCCCTCGCGCAAGCCGAAGCGATGGATGATTTGCGCCGACGTGGTCGTCCCGTCGGGGCGCTGCATGGCATTCCGGTTGGGATCAAAGACATCTTTAATACGGCGGATATGCCGACCGCATTGGGTTCATCAGCGCATGAGGGTCGTCGGCCCGAGGCAGACGCCGCAGCGGTCGAACGACTCCGCGAAGCGGGCGCAGTCATTCTCGGCAAGACCGTTACAACCCCGTTGGCCTTCGCCAGTCCCTCAACGGCCCGGAACCCTCACAACCCCGAATTTTCTCCCGGTGGATCATCCTCCGGTTCCGCTGCGGGCGTTGCCGCTGGACACATGCCGCTTGCCATCGGCAGTCAGACCGGTGGTTCCGTCAACCGCCCTGCCTCTTACTGCGGAGTCTACGGCTTCAAACCCACCCGTGGCCAAATCTCTCGACGCGGGGCGTTACAAACCTCTCAGACCTTGGATTGCGTCGGCGGTTTTGCGCGCAGCCTCGAAGATCTCGCCCTGCTCAACGATACGCTCACCGGCCATGATGCGGCTGATTCCGCAAGCCACGTGCGCCCCAAGCCCAAAACCCTCCGCGGCTACCAAAGCGAAGCCCCAGTTGAACCTGCGTTCGCGTATCTCGACATTCCTGCATTCGCATTGACCGATGCGATGCAAGGCGCGATGGAAGAACTATGCGAAAGCCTCGACGCCCAAGTCGAGCGCCTTCCAGCCCCGGCAAACTTCGCCGACATACTCAGTCATCAGCACACCATCCACACCTATGAGTTCGCGCGAAACCTTGACGGTGATCCGGCCATCACCCCCGAACATTCCGGCGAAATCATGCAAGACCTCGTGGCTCAAGGCCGGGCCGTCACCGATGCGCAATATCAAGCCGCCCACGAGATGGTCGCCGCAACCGAAACTTTCTATGCCGCCTTCTTCAACGATTACGACGCGATTCTCTGCCCCTCTTCTCTGGGCGAAGCCCCGCTGTTGAGCGAAGGTACAACTGGCGATGCGATCTGCCAAAAAGCATGGACGCTCGCGGGCTTGCCTACCCTGACCCTGCCCCTCTTCACCGGTGACGCCGGAATGCCGATGGGCTTGCAACTCGTCGGTGCCCAAGAAGAAGATGATCGCCTATTCCGAACCGCTCGTTGGCTGGAAACCCATTTGTCGGGGCCAGCCGTTGACAGCGCCGAAACCTAACGACAGGAGAGTCACATGTCTCAGAGCCAAAACGGAGAGCAAAAGCGAGACCGCGTGAAACTGGTCACAGGGTTGATCGGTACGGTGATCCTCGCGATCTTTATCCTCGGTCTTTCGCACAGCATCTCGACAGGGTTTGCCGGTTTTGAGGGTGGCCTGCCATTCCTCATCATCGCCGTTTTCTGCTTGCTGCTGGCGTTCTACGACTTTTGGGATGAATGCATTCGACAGCGCAAACCCGACGACGACAAGTAACGGGAAGCTCGGGCTCCGATACCTTGGTGAGGGGAGGTACCGGAGCCGCCGAGGACGCTTCACCCAAAGATGAAACTACTCAAGTAGACGCTCGGACAGGGCAGCGCATGAAACCGCCACCGTCGAGAGGCAAGTCCAGTTAGGCGAGCTTAGGTAAATGAGTCCTTACCCAACCCAGACAACTTATAGACGAATTTAAGTATTTGCTGGTTGCGAAGACAAGGCGCTCCTCGAGGAGCCCGCTCGTCACCGAACACCTCGTTCTCTAAAGAAAAACGCCCCGCAGGTTTATCTGCGGGGCGTTTTTCTTTAACTGGCTCCGGAGGAGGGATCGAACATAAAAAGAACAAACATTTTTATCTATATAATTCAGCTGCCTACGAACTCACTGAGAAATCACCCTACGCAAAAACCACCACAAAAACCACCACAAATCTATCGGCTAAATTGATGCTTGGCTGCTCAGAAAATGCGTGGCAGGTCCCGCTTTCGGCTGACTTGCCGTTCTTTCCGCTCGGTGATCAAAAGTCTCGTTGGGATCGCGGACCGTCTAACTACAGAGTTTCGGTTTCCGTCCGCTCTGCTCGTCAAAGCTGACAAAGGCGGCAGCTATTCTGAATTTCGGCAGCTATGCTCTTGCCGTCATTTCGGAAAGCCTCGTTAGACGGGACAGTCTGGCCAAAGCACTAAATCGCTGCGCGATATTGGGTGGCGAGGTGGGGTCGTTTCGGCGATTTTGGCGGGCGGTTAATCATCATCGACACTTTCGGATCATGGCAAAGACCGCCTCACCGCCCTAGGCCATCGATAGCTCATGATCACACAAGACCGATCAGAGGCCGCTACATTCACCAGCTGCATGCATCGCGGCCACACGAAGGTTTGCGCCCAACGGTACGATTCACCGCCGGGGCCGCCGACAAACCCGCCTCCGATAACTTCGACACCGCGCATCACCATCAAGGCCATCAAATATACCGACCCGGAGCATCGCTATCGGCCAAACCACAGCCAAACCACAGCCAAACCACAGCCAAACCACAGCCAAACCGAACCGCCAGCGCCTACATCAATCCCCATAGAACCAGCTGAACCGACAGCGCAACGTATCACGCGATTTCGTGCCTTGGCGCTTCTCCGAAATCGCGCCGCGACGTCCGAGAAACCTGAACAATAACGGCCAAAACATCTAAATACCAAAGCGGACTTCGGCCTCACGATAATGCTATGGTGGAACGCCCGCGTTTGCAGAACCAGGACGTCGATAGCCGAAAGCGGTTACTCTCGTCGAAGAGATTTAGGCGGTTGACCCTGTTTTAAGCAGGTCACGAACCCCTGAAATCTTGGTCCAGCTCCAAAAGATATTGTGTTACGCACATCCAATCCTTGGCGATACGCTCCGACATTTGAACGGACCAGAGGCCCACCATGCACCAACCTTTACGTCGGGCCACTCAGTGGGGGCTGACCACTCGGGCTTCGCTGGCACAAACAGCCCAACCTCGGGTCATCCTGCTGAGATCGTACTGCGCATTTGTATCCATAAGCCGCGAATTAACCGTTAGACGGACCGGCTTGCGATATTCTTGAGTCTACTAAAAATTTTTGATGTGGAAGTTGGTTTCCCTTGCTGATGTCGCTGCAAACGAGAATTTGATAGTCTCACTTTGGGCACAAAGACGCCAATAATCCTGTTGATCGTGGACTTCTCTTACTCGAGAAACTCTCCACGAATGACGATCCGTTCTTCGCCCTTTATTGAGTCGAGAAAGAACGGCCAGACGATCTCCTTTCCCTTTGGTAGGTCCAGATGGATGAGACCGTCTGCGACTTGATATCGCCCGCGTTTGAGGTCCGTGTCGTTTGATATCGCAAACCCGCCCCCACCGTCAAAACTCCCGGATGTTCCGACGAAACTGTCGCTTTCAAACGAGCCGTCTTCGAAGAATTTCCAGCTGCTCGACGACGCCACGCCGCCGTTGACGCCGCCAGAAAAAGATGAGTAACGGAAGTTGGACAGCGTGCCTTTGAACCTAAAACCGTCTTCGGGAAGGCGGACTTTCGATAGGTAGGCAGTGCCATCGCTGATCGCGTCGTCATCAAACTTAAGCGAATCTTCGTCGCCATCGGCGTATTCAAGCATCACCCGTTCTCCTTCGAGATAGTAGTTACCAACCTTCGACGTTTTGGTCATAATCGCTTCTTGAGCATCAAATTTGCTGATACCACTCAGGGGCACGCCTTCAAAGAACCGCCCATTAGACCAGAAAGTGTAGATTACGTCATCGATTTCGTATTGCGAGACTCCGTAGCGGAGCTTGGAACCAAACCACGTGCCATCCAACTTTCCTGGCGTCGGTTCGCCAAGCACGGGCTTCGCACCCTCGCTTACAAAACCGATTGTTTTCAGGATCGGCAGGAATTCTTCTCTCATCGCCGCTTGGGAATCTTTCATGTCATCCGCAGTGCGGGCTTCACCCTCGAAGTGGATCATCTCCCAGCGATCGTCCATTCTGAACGCGATGAACATTTGCGTCTCGTCGCCGCGAGCTTTGATCGTCCGAGCGAAGATGTGAACCCTCCCCAACGTTTCATCTTGGACGATTTTCGTATCAAAATTCTTTTTGACCTTGCCGTCGTCCAGCGCCAACTTCATGCGCTTCCGAACCCATGCGTTGAAGCTGCCTTTTGCAGGTGCACCGATATGGATGCGAATGAAGCAAAACCGACACCGCTCGTCTTTGCGCTTGTTGAATATCGTGACCCAGCCGTTTTTATGGATTGGTCCGACCCTCCAGTCCTTTGGCGGCGTAAAAACGACATTGCCGGCTTGTCGTCTTTCAGCAGCAAAAACGGTCGCACTGGCAAACATGACGCAAAGAAAGACAAATAGGCGTATCATAGTCGAAACCTCACCAATGACTTTTTGAGAATTATAGTAGAACGAGATATTGTTTTGGCCAGCGGTCCGGTAATCCCCCCATTTTTAATGGGGTCCAGCCGTAGAATTCACGCGGCTGCTTTCAGTTTCATGGCGGGTGTTATGCCGCCGATACCCATGTTGGGTCGCTCATTGTTGTAAGTCCATAGCCATTCGGTTGCTTGGTCCTGCGCCTCTTCGATGGTTTCAAAGATGTATTGCCCCAGCCACTCGCCGCGAACAGTGCGATTGTAACGCTCGATGTAGGCGTTCTGCTGTGGCTTTCCCGGAAGCAGCTCTCTCGTTTTTTGTCGCATCGTGATCCCGATGCAAAAACGCAGGTGTCGATAGGACCACACTGAACATTCGCAGCAAGAACGAGGAAACAGCTCGAAGGCGTCCTGCGTAGAAAACGTGCACTGAAACAACCCTTGCTCACTATGGCGAGAGCCTTCCGGTCCAGTTATTGCTTAGTTGATGGAGTTAGCTGCGGACTGAGCTGGTTCGGCCCAAAAAACCTATACTCTTTCAGAGGCAATGCAGGAATGATCCCTATGTTGGTGTCAAAACGCGACGAGCGGGGCAACTTGAATTTGGTGCGCAAACGTGAGCGGGTTAACGCCCCTGACGATCACTGCAAAACCTTGATTGCTGCGGATATTGCTCTTTACAAAGCCGTGTTCGAGGTTGATGGAGACTGGCAGAACGACGTTGCCGAGCCGTCGAAAACCATCTGGCCCAATCGCAAAGATCCAAGTACGTGGCCACGCCCAAATCTCGATAAACTGAAAGCCTCGACCTCGAACTAGGCCTAACGGCCTGAACTGAAGTGCCTGCAAAACTTGTTAATTTTTTGCGTGTATTCAACCGCTCAGCAAAGCGAGGTAGGCTGCTCTCACCGGGCTCTGCCGCGCTTGGCTTCAATGTGGTTCTGGTCACTCACCAGCGGCCGGAACCACATTGAAATTGCGGTACATTGATTCCCAAGAAATTTGGCCGATTATTCTCACCAGAACCGCGCCTCCAGTGTGATCAAACAATTCGTAGTCTGAATTAAAACCCCATTAGCTGCGGGCGTGTACGCTATTGTCGGCGAAGCGCAGCGGGACGTTCATTTTGCGCTTGGCTCGATCGTGATCCCGGTGCCCCGAAAGACGCCGGGATCACGAACACTTTCCCACTCGCGACTGTAACGTTCCTACGAAGACGTAGCTTCCAGCCGTTCGGTGTTCGGCATCGTCGCACACGCGAGAACACTGCGCCCGCATCTTCCATTGGCATCTGCAATTTTGAGTGACGACCGCTAGGATAAGCTAATTTGGCGACAATCCAGCCTTCCCGGTTGCGATCGCCACCCGCTGTCTCCATGGCTCAAAGAGAAGACCCTTCGCAACTAACATCTTTACCCGAATTTGTGACCAGACCTCGACTCAGTCTTCCCAGTACTTATACCGTACCGCGTCCGGTCAACGCCTCACTTCCGCAACCGCAATCCAGCGCTTGAGAGATGCAACACTGTGCCCTTTTTCTGCACAATGTTGCATGGCTTATCAGATTGATAAAGACGCGAAGGAAGCTCGCAACCAACGTATCTTCGATATGTGGATGGCTTGTCATACACAGGAAGAGATTGCCGAGACCGTTGGCGTCCCTAGAAGAACCGTCGGTGATAATTTTGGCGAATTCGGAAATGTTGCCAATCTCGCCAAAACTCAACAATCCGCAGCAGAACACGCTACCGACTTCACACCACCAATCTACAACATTTGGAAACAGCAGACAAAGAGCGAAGGCTCTGGCCACGGCGAAGGCGCAGTGCTTCGATCATCCCCGATCACCCTTAAACCAGTGGATCGCGTCAATGTAATCGAACGCCAAGGAGATCAAGTTAGTGGCGCAAAGCACCCAGAGGTACTTTCCATATGTCGTGCTAAAATCTGGATTGATTGCGACAATCAGAATTACCAAAAGCGTCCAGAATGGCAGGTGCGGCAGAGCCATTGTTCTCGACATCCGGCGCTCGTAGATCATCACCGGCACGTTTAACAGCATTGCGATATTAGCCAAAAACGCGATCCACAGACCCATAGGCTCGGAAACGAATGCCAAACTCGCAACGTTGATGGGGATTAGCCAAAACACCATCCACAGCTGAACCCATTGTGGAAGGCTACGGAATGACGCCCAGACATCGCGGACAATGCTTCTAATATTCACGTGTCTCACTTCCTCAACCGAACGCCAGCCCCGCCGCCGTTCTCAGCAATGAACTCAACGCCAGCGGATTCCAGTGCCTCGCGGATGGCGTCTATCGAGGGCGCGGCAACGACCCGTCGTTCTTTCTCAAAATCGACAACAGTAGACAGTCCAACATCCGCAAGTTCTGCGAGGTTTGGTTGGGTCATCTCAATGATTGCGCGGGCGGCTTTGCATTGTGCAGGTGTCATTTATCAACATTTTATGTTGACGATATATATCGTCATGGTTATCAACATAATCTGTTGATACACGACCCGGCCAGGTGCAGCAACACCTAAACCGGGTCTAACCAATGCAAACTTCTAGGAGCGCCTACAATGGCTGAATTGACCATACCAGATGAATTGACTGTGGAAACCATGCCGGATGATCCCCGTGAATGCTGTCGATGGATTCGCGAAACGTTTGGCGGTGATGAACACGAATTCCCACTCAACACCGCACCTGCCGCGCTTTGCGATTTGGTCGAAATGATGGACATCGCGCTTTACGCGGATGCAGGGTTGGAGGAAATCGCCGCTCTTGGACGAAAGCCTCTCACGGTCCTTGCCTATCTGGCGAAAGACACAATCCGAGAGTGGGATAAACAGCTTTCAGACATTTCAAAAATCGCCCGTCACGGCGTCGGAGACTATCGCGAAATGGACCGCGAGTATTTGGTTCTTCCATCGCGTGACATCGCATCCTCCCAATCC
>CAZXMX010000034.1:1559-21930 GCA_964641645.1 uncultured Neomegalonema sp. | reverse complement strand
TCCGCAAACGTCTCTTGGACGGGTTTACCAAGATCAGATTCTTCGCCTGCCGCTGCGAGGCCAATGCTGGCGAGCGGACCAAGCTTCGCGACGAGTTTTTGTGACCCGAGATCTTTGATCCGTCTCCCGGCAGCAGAGTCTTCTCCGGGAACTTTCGCGATGGCCGTTTCTTTGGCCGCGCTGTCAATAATCCGTTTCAGCGGCGACGTATTTGACGACAGCGAAACAAGAATGTTTGCGGCGCTGTCAGAAGTACCAAACGGGGCAACACGCAGGTCAGCCAACATTCCACGCCATTGTTCGACATATTCGTCGTAGTAGAGATCGAACATTTCGCGCGTGATCGTCTCGATGTTCGGCTTCCGCGTTTCGGCATCGTCGACCACCAACCACGTCTCATTCAACGCGGCTCTCGCCGAAGCGCTGGAGCGCGGCAAGAAGAATGTCCAAAATCCATCGTAGGTGAAAAGCCCCGGGATTGGTTTGTCTAAAGGAGCGCCAGAAAGTCGGGTAAAGACCTTATCGGTTGAACGACCGCCGGTGCTTGCGGGCGACCACGGTTCAAGCGCGAGAGCTTCGGGACTAGACCGCAAGTTACGGAAGGCACGTTCGGCAATCGTGGTCTGAGAGATCGCCTCACGCGCCAGCGCGACCGCTTCGTTGTTCAGTTCGCGTGGCTCCAGAAACTCTCGGTCCAACATCTTGTCGAGATGACCGCTCAGGCCAACCAGCGTTTCGCCTTCAACGACCGGATTATACTGCTTGATCCAATCCGCTCTCACTTGGTCTTTGACGAAATCAACGTCGAGGGGGCCGGCTCCGGCGACCATCAAATAGGTCTTGAGAATGCTGTAAAGTTCGCCCGGTTTGTGCAGGTTCTCTTCAATTAACCGTTCGTAGCGATACATGATGCGGGGGCGCAAAAGATTGTCGATGGCGAGATCATAAGCACCGTCGGCGCGCTCGGCGATCACCCCGGTGTCATCAACCCCGAGGCCGAGTAATGGCGCTGCGGCCTCGTCCGACTCAAGGCGCGTGACTTCAGTCTGAAGCTTCTCCAGTGGAGGCAACACAGATCGGAAGTCCGCATCATCGACGGGGTTAATCGGCAGCGCGGCGATTTCGGTTTTGTAATCCTCGATGGCCGTGTTGAAGGATTCTGCCTGCGCTTGATTGTGCTTGTAAACCATAAACAACCCGCCTGCGAAGGCGAGCGGAAGAAGCACGGAGGCTGCAATGGCGGCATAGCGACCAATCGGACTTTTGCGCTTCGCCGTTTGCGCAATCAGCCCTTGTTCCGGGAAGACCACCTTCCGCAACAGGTCCGACAAAAAGTAAGATCGGCCAGACCCACCCAGCGTGGCGACGGCCCGTTGTTCAACGCCAAATTCGCTGGCGAGCTTCGCAACGAGGCGATCCACCGGCTGTCCGATTTGTGTCGCCGACGTGAAATACATGCCGCGCAGCAGCATCGGGCTGGAATAACGGTCGGCCCCGAACGCCTGCGTCATGAAGCGTTGGATGACCGGTTTGAGTGTCGAGAATTGCGCCGGGAAACCAAAGATACGCGAGCGCGCGCCAAGGTCGGCTTCTTCCTGAATTCGGGTAAAGTGCATCTCACCGAGTTGCGTGAGCAGCGCATCCAAGTCGTTCCCAACCCCAGCCAGATTTTCGGTCAGCGTGGCCGTCGGGTCTTGCACATCGCCGAGGGGGAAGGTCGTTCCCCAAACTTGTT
Source organism: uncultured Neomegalonema sp. (assembly GCA_964641645.1). GTDB lineage: Bacteria > Pseudomonadota > Alphaproteobacteria > Rhodobacterales > Rhodobacteraceae > JAHDDY01. The sequence goes on along the minus strand of CAZXMX010000034.1, from coordinate 20,195 downwards.
CGCGTTCCTGCGGGCGCATGGATTGGAAGAATTCGGTAAAGCCAATCAGCAAATCGGCCTTCGTGAACATGACATAGACGGGAACACGCGCGGCCATCCGCTCGCAGACCTCTTGCAGGCGTTCGCGGATCGACTTGGCGTAGGTATCCAACTCATCCGCGCTCGCGACGGCGAGATCCTTGACGCTGATGGCAACGATGACGCCATTGATCGGCTCGCGAGGACGGTTTTTCTTTAAGAGATCAAGAAAGTTCGTCCAACTCGCGGAGTCGACCTGCTGATCGGAGCTTTGCGTTGTGTAGCGTCCGGCGGTGTCGATGAAGACCGCCTCGTTGGTGAAAACCCAATCGCAATCGCGCGTTCCGGCTCCGCCATCAATCGAGATCGGCCCATCGCCCTTGCGCAAAGGAAATTCGAGGCCGCAGTTTTTGAGCGCTTCGGTTTTGCCAGCACCGGGCGGACCAATGAAGATGTACCAAGGCAATTCGTACAGGTACCGCGACCCGCCCGACTTGCTCTTGAATTTCAGCTTGGAAAGATCACGCATTGCCGTCGCGAATTTCGACTGCAAATCCTGTTGCTCTGCGGTGATCGCTTCGCCCGTTGGATCGGGTTCCGGTGCGATCTCGGCAAGCATCGCCTTATTGCGTTTCCGGCGTCTCCAAAACCAAATCCCGACCAGCAGCAGATAGAGGAAGACGATCACACCGATCACGATCCACAGAACGCCATCCGCGAGGAACGGGAGTAAATCGCTCAAGAACCAGACGCACGCAATCAGAATTGCTGCGGCGATAAAACCACTGACCGGAGCGAGTGCGAGAAATCCAAAAATCTTCCGCATTATTGCTCCTCCACGGTTTTAGTGAGCAGGAGCAATTCGATACGTCGATTCAAAGCACGGCCTTCCTTGGTGCCATTATCGGCAATGGGATCGCGAGCCCCGCGCCCCTCGACTTGCAAACGTGCGGGGTCGTTCAGGTATTCGCTCATCAAAGTCGCCGTTGCGCTCGCGCGTGCCAGAGAGAGTTCAAAGTTATTAGGGAACCGAGCGGTGCGGATCGGAATATTGTCGGAATATCCGATAACCAAGACCGTTCCCGGTTCGTCATTCAGTGCCCTCCCGATGCGTTCGACGGCCTCGTGGTAGCGTTCTGTCACCTCAGCCTTACCCGAGCCGAACATCGCTTTGCCGTCATTCGCAACGGTCCGAATCCGAACCAGTGTCGCGCCGCCAACCGTTACCGGAGGTTCGACCAGACCGTCAGCAATCTCAGGTTCCAAAAACTGACGGATTTTTTCCTGCTGCGTCACCACGATGGGTGGAGGCGGCGGTGGAGGAGGGGGGGCGACTTCTGGAACTGGGCGAATGATTTCGACCTTCTCCAGCGGTGGCAACGTATTCGCCGCATGAACCGCAATCGAACTGGTATCATTGACCAACAGCGTTGCGCCAAAGAACATCATCGCGGCAACGCCTGCAGCGATGGCCCCGATCAACCAGGTCGGCAAGTATGAACTGAGCTTGCGGCGCGTGGTCTCTTCACCCATCCACCGGACGGAGAGTTGATCGGTGATCCCGCCGCGCTGATCGTCAACGATCCGATAAACCGCCGAGCGCTTGGCTTCCAATTCACCGAGCAATTCTTTCTCGCGGCGATAGCGCCCCTGAAAGCCGAGGGACAGGCAGACGTACATCAGCTCAATCAGGGTTCTAAATCGAGCAGGGTCGCGCTGTGCGGTATCGAGCAATTCGAAAAACTTGTCGCCGCCATAAACTTCACCATGAAGTTCGGAGACGAGCGTCTTTCGCTGCCATCCCGCGTCATAGCCCCACGGCGAAGACAAAATAACATCGTCAATCGTGGCGCTGACTGCATAGCGCGCGACCGTCACAACTTTTTGCGGCTCGCCCGCGGCCAAGGCCCGTCGTTCAAAGGTTCGAACCAGAGCTAGCACTTTGTCGCGCAATCCATTGATCTCGATTGGCTTGGTTTGCCCCCGAAGATAGACGGCAAGTTCAAGCAACTCAGCGGCTGCATCGACCAGCGGGTTGACGCCGATTGAATCGACATCAATTCCCTTCGGTCCTGCCGCAGGGACGCCGAGGTCTAACGATTCCGATGCAGGTGCCTGCGCTTGGACCGCGCTTCGCCGTCCCCCGGGATTAGGGGCGAAAACCGTGCGTGGAGGTTCATTCTCCGCCATCCGTTATTCCCTAATGCCCCAGAGATGTAGCTTGAGATCCGGAAGGTTCTCCGCGCAATGGATCGCGATGCTACGCCCGGTCTCGATCCCTTTCCAAGCCGCCGAATTCCGATCAATCTCGAAATACGTGTAGCCAGCCAAAGGCGGAAGTTCCTGAGGCTTCATCGACAGAGCGCGAATGCGAACGCTTCGGTCTGCGGCGGCGATAAAGTCTCGAATTTCGTCCATCGAACCGATGGTGATTTGACGCGGGAAGCGCGTGCGGAAATCATCTTCATCAATCGATGCTTTCGCAATGATGACCAGCCGTCCAGAAGCCAGCACCTCGCCATCCGAAATCGGGCCAAACCATACGCCGGCTTTGGAATATTTGAGCGGAATTTCATTCGCTTTGCGCTCACCAATATCGGCGAGGGCATTGCGGATCGTCTCAATAACCGGCGCAAAACAGGCCGCAAGATCGTCATGGTCATAGCGCGGAAAGTCCGGCGCACGCCGCGATCCTTGGGAGGTAAAAGTCACCAATTCAGCAGCTAATTCTACGGATGCCCGGTAAATCATCTCAGGGTGATGCACCTGCGCGTCTCTGATCTCGGAGAAGAGAGCACCTTTCGCATTCGCGACCCGCAACAAGAGAAAATCCGCAGGGACGCTTTCAGCGGCGGTCGCACCTGTCGAAGACAAAGTGTTCGAGATGCCATCCGCCCGTGCGGCTAACAAAGACGCGATCTCCTCGACAAATCCTGTCAGCGTTGAGGAAGCATCAAAGCGCGTTATTGTCGGGATAAAGTCTGAATCCAAAACGACATTTCGATCCGCGCCGACTTCCTTGATCCGGGCGACAGGCAGCTTGACGTAGCCGGGTCGGTCACCCGCATCCAGTTCGAGGCGGGCATTGCTGGTGGCAACTTCAATTTCCACGGGCTGAGCACCGTCCGATAGCGCATCTTCGACCGGACCATCTTCGATAATAAAGCGCGTGCCGGGCGACGTACCATCCGCACCGCGCCGCGCACCCACCCGACTGCCTTGTGAAATTTCGGGCGCGATGAGATAGACGGTCGCCCCGTTCGTATCTTTGGGCACCTCGATAGACGGCGCTGCCGATAGTTCTCCGGGAAATGAAAACAGCCCACCATCCGAAAAAGCGCCGGTGCATTTAGCGATAGACAATCGACCAGCTTTCAGCGCGGCCTCGTCCAAAACAATCGAGGAAAACCCCCAATAAAACGGCTGAGCCATCGCCGCGCGTTCGGCGAGCGCGGAGGCAAAATGCCGATCTTGCTGCTGAAAGTGTTGCGGTCTGAGGAACATGCCCTCCAGCCACATAACCCTTCGTTCGATACTCACCGTGTTCCCCTCGTACCGGTCATAGATTTAACGCGGCCCGGGATCGCGTTGCTTCGTCTGCGTATAGTTGCTCAAGTTGTTTGCCGATGACGCGGCGAATATCTTCATCCGCCTCGGCGGCGAAGTCGCGATAGTTCTCGACGAACTGTTCCCAAAGCTCCGCTTTACGTTTCATCGGAACGATTTGGCTAAAGCCTCTTTTCGTCAGCTTGCCTTCGATCTCATTCGGATCGAAAGCCGCCAGCGCTGTCTTCATGGACGCTTTAACCCCGCCGACCAGCGCCACCTGATGTTGTTGAAGCGCGGTCACGGCATCACTGACCGCTGTGGTTCCGGACAAAAACCCGCTCGCACTGGGACGTAGCAGCGCGTTGACGGCGTCATTGGCATCGCGGCAAAATTTGAGGGGGTTCGAGCCGGTTTCAATCTGCGTCGCACCGAGGCCCAGTGCAATTTTGACATCCCGCCTGGATGCCAGAAGTTCCCGCATCCCGTCGGCCAGTGCCCGAAAACTGCGCCCGATCTCGGCGGCCATCTCATGGCGTTCCTCAAGCGGGATATCTTCGATGGCTATTCCGAGACTGGCAAAGAGCGCGGCGAGAGTTCGGTCTGTCTCATCGCTTGGATTTCCAGCAGGGCTTGCAGTCGCGGCGGCGGGTTGGGCGTGCGGCGCTACGGTCGTGGGATGGCGCGGCGGTGCGATATCGGCAACCGACTGTTGCTCTGGAACTGGTCTTGCTTGTTCCGGGACTCGGTCGACAGGCGAAACGGCCATGTTTTCGGGCGGCGGCGCGAGGTCGGGAAGCGGTTCGGCTTTGGCAGTTGGTTGCTCTGACCAATCGGCAAAGGGATCATCTTCGTCACTGCCTGCGCCTTCTGAATCGAGTGCAAAGAGGTCTTCAGGCGCAGATGCGGCGGCGGCAGGCGTTTCAAAAGTTACATGATCCGGCGCCGGGGCCGGCGAAACGGCTCGAACCTGCGGCGTTGGATCGTCATCAAGGCTGAGAACGTTATCGATGACATTCCGATCCGGCTCGGCATCCAGCGTTAACGACATCGCATCGTGCTTGTCGGTCTCATCGTCCCCGAAAAGATTGAGGTCCGCGTCGGCGGGCAACCTGCGTGGCTGTGCCTGTTCGCGAGAGCGCTTGATCTCGTTAACACCCCAAAAATCGTCAGTTTGTGCGGGCGCTTCTTCTCGATGACATTCGTAATCGATGCGCACATGTTCGCCGCCCAGATACATTACGTTCGTATCGGACAAAGGCGTGGGTTGGCCTTGAACGAGCCGATTGCCCGGCGATCCGAGTGACGTTCCATTGCTGCTTAGGTCTGTAAGAAGGACGGATTCTCCTTCTTTCTTCAACGAACAATGCCGGCGCGACATCATCCCGAGGGTATCGGAGACCGGCCAGTCGCAACTTGGGTCGCGACCGATAAAGAACTCACGATCGCCGAGTGTCACTGTCTTCAGTGCCCCTCCATCGACGTTCGCTTCTCCCGACAACCGTAACACGACTCGCACAAATACCTCCGCAACCCCAACCATCAGTTTACCGTCTAAGCGTCAATGACGCTAGTGATGCAAGTCACTCTTGATCCACAAGAATGAACCGCTGAATGTGAGACAAAACCTGTCCGCGAACCCGTGCTTCGGCGATCGCATTGGCGAGTGCCGGAACCAATTCTCTGGTGTCCTCGACCCCTGCGCGAACATGCGGGAACAGTTCTTTGTCATCGAGCAGGACGACATACATCATTGAAATGCCATACGGCTCGCTAAATGCGAGGACCGGCTGCTTTCGCGAACCCTCTGAAAGCGGCCAAGTCAACTGCACCCGGCGCTCATCGCCGACGATCGTCCCAATCTTCGACAGCTGAGTTTCTGGCCGCGTCTGCATCGGATAGAGGTGGATCGAGTTAAACTCATTATCCGTGACGAAGACGTAGAGATTTCCTTCGAGGTCCTTGGGCGCGACAAAATAAACAACCGCCTGATCATCAGGTTTTAGGGCGTCTCCTTGAACGACGGCACCAGTCTTGGCGGAATAGTAAAGCAGGCTCGCTGGCCCGATATTGCGCGGCGGCATGACATCTTTGATGGCACAAACCGATGGGTTCAGCACCTCGATACCGGAAGTGTCAATTTCGCGGTCCTCGGCGATCTTCCCGAGGGTTTCGCGAATGGTCGCTCGATCTTTTTCGGCTCCCACGTCGCCGGTGACTCGAATCGTCTCAGTGATGCCAAAACCCCGACTGCCAGAGGCGCGCGCGGAAAGGGGGCCGCATTGAGCGATCGTCCCAAGCGCGGTATCCACGGCCCGCTGGCTCAACGGCTCTGGAAGTGGCGGCGATGGGGGAGGGTCCGGTAAGACAGCAACGTCGGTGTCCCCTGAACTGGACGAAGACGGCTGGCTTGGCTCATCCCCAATCCGCGGCCCATCTGGTGCTTCGGTTGAACCATCCGCCCCAGAAGAGGTGGGATTGTCGATTGAGCTTGGCCCCTCAGGCGTTGCGGGAGCCTCCGCGACGTCCGGCTTGTCAGGTGTGCTGCTTCCATCCGGCGACGTTATCGGCGCATCGGAAACATCAGGGTTTGGCGGGGTGACAGGCGGGTCTTTAACGACCGGCTCAGGGGCGGGAGGAGGGTCAACTGGCTCCGGCGGTTCGGATGGTGCCGGTGTCACCTCGACGACGTCAGGATCTTTCGGATCGTCGACAACGGGATCGGGCACTGTCGCGGGAACAGGGGCAGGCGCTGTCAGCGCGAGCGCAATCCGATACTGACCATTTTTTGCAATCGTCCGCGCTTTGCTTTCGATTTGCGATTTCGTGGTTTCTGAGCCTGCCTTGCCTTCAAAGCTGATCTGGTCGTCGCGAAATTCGACAACCCCTTCCTCTAATTTGGCGAGTTCAGAGGCCATCGCTGTGATGGTCGCTTGCCATGAGGTGTTCGGAACCCCGTTCGCTGCGGTAATCGCATCGGGGTCCAGTTTGGTAGGCAGTCGATTTGACAGGCTGGCCGCAAGCTTCGAAGCGCTTTCCGCGCTGGGCGCATGGCCCGAAACCGTTGCACCGTCACCATCATAACGCAGGGTCATGGCGTAAGGCTTCGCGGTTGGCAGTTGCGCAAATAGGCCTTGAACGACGTCTTTTCCCGGGCCCGTCGCGTAATACGCTCCGCCGCCGATCACGCCCAGTGCGAGGAGAGCGGCAACCAGGCCGCCTTTTCCCTTCTTCTTGGTTTCTACCGGCCTTTTTGGCTGAGCCGTCTTTCGCTGAGACGACGGCGCGGTCGCCGGATCGTCTTGGAGTAAAGACTCAATACTGGTGCCAGCCGGACTGCCTCCACCAACGATGCGCAGCAGTTCAGCCGCTGTTTGAGGGCGTGTATTGGGGTCGGGGCGGACCATGGTATCGACAAGCGCGCGCAGGGGTTCTCCTACCCCCTCCGTGTCAACAACAGCATGCTTTGCTTTCACGATCTCAAGGAAACTGGTGCCGAGTTTGGGCGACTCGCCGCGCGCGGCGGCGATCAGCGTCATGCCAAAGCTGTAAATATCGCTGCGACCGTCGGCGATGCCGTCTAGCTGCTCAGGCGCGGCATATTCGTATTTTCCGGCGAATCCGCCCCCAACAACCGTTTTTGCATCCGGTCTTACGTCCTTGGCGATCCCGAAATCGATCAGCGTTGCTTGTGCCGGATCACCATCTCTCAGGATGATGTTGTCTGGCGAAATGTCGCGGTGGAAGATGCTGGCCCCATGACAAGCCGCCAAGCCTTGGGTCACACGCCTCGCGAGAATCATCAACGTATCGACGGAAACAGGGCCTTTGTTCATCAAGTCGGCGACCGACGGCCCGTCGATGTAATCCATGACCAAGAAATACAACCCGCCTTGGTCGTCCGCCGTTCGCAATAAATCGTAATAGCGAACCACCGCGTCATCAGACACGTTGTGGAGCAATTCCCGCCGCATCAGATCGATGAATTTCGGGTCTTGTGAGAACTGTTCTTTGAGAATTTTAACGGCAACAGTCCGCTCAGATGCTGTGTTTACAGCCCGATAGACCTCGCCGGTCCCGCCTTCTCCGACGAGACCTTCAATCCGATAGGTGTTATTGAGTACAGCGCCCGGTTTGAGCAAGCCTTCGTCCATCGTCCTTCACCCCTACCGGCTTTCCCCTGGGCGAACGATAGTGCGCCAGAGGCCATGCGTGAAGGGCTAAGATTCACGTGGCTCGCGAATTGTATAGGGTGTGTTCGCGGTCACAGTGCAAGGGTTTTCGAAGCGCTACTCTCCTTGGCATTGAGCGGGACTTCTGGGATGTCTCGCCAAGCCACTCAGCGTCTGATACGATCCAGTCAGTATGTGTATAGTTTAGTTGTTAGTGAGAGGGTTCGACGTGGCATTCTCAGATTCGGCGCAAGAGCTTAAGCGAGCCGTCCTTCCGGGCGTCGCGCAGAAGCACCGCCCCTATCGTGTCAAAACGGCACTGAGTGAAGATCACCTGTCTTTCCATTCGATGCGAATTACGGAGACACTGAGCGCAACCTTCCAAATGGATGTTGAGTTGCTCTCCAGTGACCCGGCAATCGATTTCGATGCGGTGCTTGGGCATAACCTGACAGTCGGGGTCAGCCGACCTCGCGGAGGTGAGCGGTTCTTCAACGGATATGTGACAAGCTTTGGTTTTGCTGGCGTTCAGTCGCGGATGTTTCTCTACCGCGCCACCGTTTCGCCTTGGCTGTGGCTGCTGAAGCAAACTGAAAACTGCATGATCTTCCATGAGGAATCTGCCGTTTCAATTGCCGAGAAGATCTTCGGCGCTCACGGGTTTGCGGATTTTCGGTTCGATGTACAGGGATCGCCACCGACCTACGAGTATTGTGTTCAATATCGAGAAAGCGACTTCAACTTTATCTCGCGCCTCTTCGAGAAAGAGGGACTCTATTATTTCTTCGAACACGAGAACGGAAAACACACGCTCGTCGTGACTGATTCGATGGACACCCACCAACCTGATTCGGGGTACGAAACGATCCCGATGGTGATGGATGACGACACGGCGCGTCGTCAGCGGGAAGGAATCTTCAGCTGGAGAAGCCGTCAGCAAATCCGGGCAACCGAAGTGACGCTGCAAGACTATAACTTCACCGCGCCGCGCGCTGAAATGGAGGTGAGTGATAGCATTGCCAGAGGTCACGCAGCCTCAGATTTGAAGCTTTACCAGTATCCGGGCGAATACAAAGACACCGGCGAGGGCTCGCAATACGCAAAATTGCGGGTGGAAGAACAACAAGCGTCGTTCGAAATCGCTCAGGCTGACACCAACGCGCATGGCATTCGGACGGGCTGTCGTTTTGCTCTCGAGAAACACCCCGTCGCGTCGGTTAACGACGATTATCTGATTACGTCGTCTCACATCGAATGCCGGGCGGGTGCCTTTACCTCGGGCAGTGGTGACGAACCCGAGTATTCCTGTGCATTTATGGCCATGCCGATGAGCGGTATTCACCGGCCTGCGCGGGTCACGCCAAAGCCGATGATCTACGGCCCACAGACCGCCGTCGTGACGAACAGAACCGAAGGCGAAGAAATCGAACCCGTCGATAAACATGGCCGGGTTACCGTATCTTTCGAATGGGAGCGTGAAGGCACGCTGTCTTGTCCTGTGCGTGTTTCGCAGGCGGTAGCTGGCGCAGGCTGGGGGATGATGAACATCCCTCGCCACGGTCAGGAAGTGATTGTCGAATTTGAGGATGGTAATCCAGATCGCCCGATTATCACGGGTCGCGTGTACAACGAAAAGTCTGAATACCCCTACGATCCACTCGAAAAACCGACTGTAACGACGCTAAAGACCAACAGCTCCAAGGGCGGTGGCGGTTTTAACGAACTGCGGTTCGACGACAAAAAGGGTGAGGAAAACATCTTCACTCACGCTGAAAAATCGATGGATACGCGGGTAAAGGAAACTCGACGAACCTACATCGGCGCAGATGACCACCAAATCATCGGCAAAGACCAGTTTTTGCAGGTCGAAGATAGCCGCCACGAATTTGTTGGCGCGGAATACCGAGTGGAAGCAGGCGAGAACATATCGTTCACGGGCGGTGACGCAGCTTTCTTTAAGCTTCGTGGTAATTTTGCGACTAATGCTGGCGGTGACGTCCATATGAAAGCGGGCGGCAAAGCCGTCATCGAAGCCCCTGGTGGGGTCACCTTGAAGTGTGGGGGTAGCTTCATCACCCTCAACACGAGCGGCGTCTTCATCAAAGGAACCGCGGTCAATATCAATTCAGGTGGAGAACCCCTTTCTGGACCTGGGGATCAGGCAGCAAAGCCTGAGGAACCCATCGAGGCGCTAAACGAGGAAGCTGGCGAAATTAGCCCGCCGAGGCGTGAAAGAAGTCATCAACCGACCCCGACAGAACTCGATTCGCATCCCGTTGCCGTATCGCTGCTCAACGCTGCGGCGTCCGGTGCCCCCTTCTGTAAGGTCTGTTCTCAAATGGCTTCCGGTGGGGGAACATGAGCGGATTGGACAAGGCCGAAATAAAGCGCCAGTTGGAGGACCGTCTGTTTGATGGGTCCGGTGGCTTTGTTTACGCGATTCTTGATGGGGCTAGAAATCTTGATACGTTGGACATGCTTGAAGATTCCGACGCGCCGTTTCTGTGCGTTTATACAGGCAGGCTAGATCCAGAGGTCGCGGTTACCGCGCCGTATTTGGTCGAATTGGCAGAAGATGGAGATCTGTTTGATCTTCTTTTTGACGAAGGATGGGGCGATTCGAGAGGGATTTTTCTGAAGTCAGACCAGCGTTTGCGCAGCGTGCGGCGTCACTTGAGACTGCTGACTTACGCGGAAATGCCAGACGGCGAGATGGTTCTGTTCCGATTTTATGATCCAAGGGCGCTGCGAACGTTTATGCCGGTCGCGAGCGACGAGCAAAAGGGCGGCATGTTTGGTGACGTTGTCGATCAATTCATCTTAGAGAATGAAGCGGGAGACGGGATCGTGGTTTACGATCCTGCACGGACAGCGGAGCCAGTCTGAGGGGGTTATGAGGGGCTTTCAAACAAATCTTCAGGTTGCCGTCACCTTGGCCGTGCCGGTTTCTGCACTGAGTCGAGTTGCCGCCGCCGAGATAGGCTTGCGCCGGCAGGAGGTGCAGCTTGTCGGCTGATGAAACGCATCCGCAAGACTTGGGCGACGGCGGTCAAATGCCGGACGGTCAACACCCATCTCCGCAGGGCGGTGAGCCGGCTTCAGACAGCCCAGATACTGCCGTTTCTTCGGAGGAAAACTTAGCGCCGAGCGAAGAAGCATTGCCGACTGCCGATGCTGATCTCTCGACAAGCGTCGAACCGACCGAAGCAATGAGCGCCGAGGCAGAATTACCCAGTGAAGCTGAGCCCTTCGTCGACGCTGAACCGCCAGTCGATGACGCGCCCGATGCCGGAGCAGACCCAGATCCAACGCCAGCTTCCTTCCGGTACGATGAAAAATACTATCAGCCCGTTTCTGCGGATGCGCCGACCGGGAATGCGGTGGAATTTTACCATTTTGCCGAAATGGACCAAGATCTGGTCTGGCCGACCAACGATTTTGGACGTCCTGATCCCTCCGAACGCCCAAACTTTCGTGCGGTGCGGGACACAGCCCTCGGGTTTCTCAACGGTTCTAAGGACATACCGGCGACGCGAGATGTCCGCCCGATGCTTGCGCTTGTGCTGGCAGAGGCAGGCGACAAAGGCCCCATCGGGCTTGCCAAGGCTCTCGATCTTTTCATTGCGACATCGATGTCGCAATGGGATGCCCTTCATCCGCAAAAAGAAGACGATGACGATGACGAGCTGATGACTCGCATGGAGGAGATGCGAAAGTATCTCAATCCGCCGGTCATTTCCTTGGCTGTCGAGACGGTTGGGATTGCAAGGTCGCCTCGGGTCGGAGACTTAACCACGCGAACCTTCGCCATTGCATCGACGAAAGTCAGTCCGCGCGACGGGGAATTTGCCCCCAATGCTGATGCCCTTACGACCTTGCTTTCGGAGGAAGAAGAGGCGCGTGCGAGCATCGCGGAAGCTCATTCCGCCTATCGATATGCCATCGATCGGCTCAACACGTTCGAGGCCTTTCTTGCGGAGCATCCGGATGTTGACCCAGTCGACCTCGCAGCCGTTGTCGAGGTTTTGGAGAAGCAGGTCGCGTTTCTTGACCCCTTCATGGACACAGCCGGTGGGGACGGAGCGTCGGTCGACGCCGTTGATAGCGGCGATGTCGATGCGGGCGGCCTTAGCAGTGCGGCCCCCTCTGCGCCGATCTCCGGGCCCAATACGCTGCCCGAAGCGATGGAGCTTCTCGACGATATTTTGAAGTTTTACGCCCAAAGTGGCCGATCAAGTCCCGTCCCGCTTGGGTTGATAGCCCTTCGCGACCTCATGGCCGGCGATTTCAATACGTGGATCAACCATACCGCGTCGTCGGGTCTATCCGAGGCGGCAATCAACCTTTCTAACGTCGATGCCTCGCGCCTTTCGACCTTTGCTTCCGGCGAGGCTCCGGCTGCGGTGGCCCCGGTCAGTATTGAGCTTGATTTTTCAGAGATTGACAGTGCGATCTACGAGGCTGAGACGGCCTACGGCGCATTGGACAAGGGTGTCTATCAGCATCAGCAGACCCTCCCGCCGGAAGACGGTGCCTCTGAGAGTACGGTTCTGACAGCGGAAGTCGAAGCCCTCCGTGCCGCACTAGATAAGGTCGTTGCGGCGAAAAGAGCGATGGAGGCTGGGCCGAAGCTAGAAGCCAGTGATTCGAACGCTTCAGAGAATGCGTCGCAGGGTGATGAACGTCACAGTCGAATCACTGACCGATCTGGTGTAAAAGGTGCATTGGATGCAGTCGCAGCCTACTTCGAGCGAGAGGAACCAAGCAGCCCAGCCCCGGCCTACCTCAGGCGCCTTAAAAGCCTTGTAGATGCGCGCTTCACAGATATCGCTCGCGAGTTGATGCCGGAGAATGGTGGTGAGGCAAAACTACGGCTCGAACCGAAAACAAATTTACGCTAAGGTTGCGTGGAAGAATTGAGAGAGGGGACTAATCGTGAGCGATAGCGCACAGAAATTTGTGGGTCGAAACCGCGCGCCGCGTGTTCAGATTGAATACGATACCGAAGTTTACGGATCGCAGAAAAAAGTCGAGTTGCCCTTCGTTATGGCAGTGATGGCGGATCTGAAAGGTAAAGCGCAGGAAGGCGAAGAAGTAGTCGCTCCAGCGCAACGTGACTTTGAAGAGGTCGAAGCGGGTACGCTTGACTCCTATATGGCCGGCACCAAGCCACGCGCAGTCTTCCGGGTAGAGAACAAGCTGAGCGACGAAGGCGGCGAACTGCCGATCGATTTGACCTTCACCTCGATGGAAGATTTCTCGCCAGCCCGGATTGCTGAGCAAGTCGGACCGCTTAAAGAGTTGCTTGACGCCCGCAATCAGTTGAAAAGTCTTCTGAGCCTGATGGATGGCCGGACGGGTGCTGAACAGCTCATCGAAGACGTTCTGAAGAACAAGACCCTGCTGGAGTCCCTGAAAGACATGAGCCCCGAGGAAGTCGCGGCCAAATTTGGCAAAGACGAGGAGTAGGCGCAAATGGCTGATACAGACGCAGGGGCGCTTCCCGCCAGTGCAGTAGAGGCAACGTCGGTCGATGAATTCGCCGCGCTGCTGGAAAAAGATTTTGCTCCCAAATCGGGTGCTATGCGGACCGAGGCCCACAAGGCGGTTCAAACTCTCGCGGAAATGGCGCTTCAAAAAGCCAATCTGGTGCCGGAAGAAGCGGTCAACCAGATCAAGGAAATGATTGAAGAGATCGACAAAAAGCTGTCGGATCAAATCAATGGTATCCTTCACAATGAAGAGTTCCAAAAGCTCGAGGGCGCATGGCGCGGTCTCGCGCACTTGCTGGGCCGCTCTGAAACCGGTGCTGACCTCAAAATCAAGGTCATGCCGATTTCGAAGAAAGAGCTGCGGAAAGAACTCTCAAAGACTTCTGACTCGGAATTCGACCAGAATCCGCTGTTCAAGAAGATCTACGAGCAAGGCTATGGCGTTCTGGGCGGTGACCCATACGGCGCAATCGTCGCGGACTTCCACTTCGACCACGGCGCTGCTGATGTAAAAATCATGCAAGGCATGGCTCGGATCGCGGCTTCGGCACATGCTCCGTTCATCGCAGGCGCATCCCACACCCTGTTCAATCTCGATGATTGGCAAGGTCTGCCGGACCGCAAGGATCTCGCGAACATCATGACCACCGCGCCTTACGCAGCATGGCGGGCGCTGCGAGAGTCGGAAGACTCGCGTTACCTCGGTCTCGCGATGCCACGCTTCTTGGCGCGGACGCCTTACGGCGAAGATAACCCGGTCGATGAGTTTGACTTCAAAGAGCAAATCGATGGCGCGGACGCGACCAAGTTTTGCTGGGCGAACTCGGCTTATGCGATGGCTGCGAACATCACGCGCTCCTTCAAGGAATATGGCTGGTGCTCGCGTATTCGCGGTGTTGAATCCGGTGGCGCTGTTGAAAACCTCGCGACCTATACGTTCCCAACGGACAAGGGCGGTTACGCTTCGCAATGTCCAACGGAAGTGTCGATCACAGATCGCCGCGAGATGGAATTGGCCAACGCTGGCCTGATGCCATTGGTGTATAAGCAAAACTCCAATATGGCGGCATTCATTGGTGCGCAATCCGTTCACCAACCAGCGGCCTACGACAATCCCGACGCATCCAAAAACGCCCAACTGGGCGCGCGTCTACCTTATCTCTTCGCTTGCTCACGCTTCGCTCACTACCTGAAGCACATGGTACGGAACAAAGTTGGTTCCTACATGGAGCGCGACGATATGGAGCGGTGGCTGACGGGCTGGATCAACAACTACGTTGAGACCAGTGCGACGGCGACCGAAATTCAAAAAGCACAAAAGCCGCTTGGTTCGGCTGAAGTGGAAGTCGTGTCAGACCCCGAAAATCCGGGCGTCTACTCGGCGAAGTTCTTCCTGCGACCTCACTACCAGCTTGAGGGTACGAACGTTTCACTACGTCTCGTCTCCAAGCTACCGTCGCAGGCAGGTGGGTGACCGCCATGGGCGATCACGGTGTAACGTAAGCAACTTAAATCTAGTAAAGGAGACAGCACATGGCACAAGATATCTTCCTCAAGCTTTCGAAAATCGATGGCGAGTCGAAAGACAAAGAGTACAAAGACCAGATCGACGTTGTTGCGTGGTCCTGGGGCGCGTCGCAGTCGGCGACAATGCACCAAGGCGGCGGTGGCGGCGGTGGTAAAGTCTCTTGTGGCGATATCATGGTTCAGAAGTTTGTCGACAAATCGACCCCAATCCTGATGCAACACTGCTTCAGCGGTAAGCACATCCCTGAAGGTGAGCTGATCATCCGTAAAGCGGGCGGCGTTGCCATCGACTACCTGCGGATCTCGATGAAAGAGGTCATCATTGCTTCGTGCAATATCAATGGTATGGGCGAGATGGATCGCATCACTGAAGACCTGACCCTGAACTTCGGCAAAGTTTCTGTAAAATATGTTGAGCAGAAGCAAGACGGTGGTGAAGGCGCGAAACCATCCTTCGGTTACGACATGACCGAAAACGTAGAGCACGCAGCCTTCGCAATGGGCTGATACGACTGCGTTGCAAAGACGGCGGGCCCCATGGCCCGCCGTTGCTTTTTCTAGGGGGTGAACGTGGCGACGAACGATCCACAAGAGGCGCTACGCTCGGGTGATGTGTTGGCCTGCAAAGCCGCACAAATGGAACGGGTCAAAGCCGCACCGGGTGACGCCAAAGAGCGCGCCTTTCTCTCACAGATTTTTATGGTCGAAGGCGATTGGGATCGCGCGGTAAAGCAGCTGCAAATGCTGGCTGACCTCCAACCCGACGCGATTGACCTCGTTACCGATTATTGTTCGGCTTTAGCTGCCGAAAGAGTCCGCATCGATGTGATGGCTGGTCGGGCCGCACCGTCGATCATGGGCGAACCCGGTGCATGGCTGGCGAAACTTGTCGAAGCCTTGCGTTTGGATGCCGCAGGCGCGAGCGCAGAAGCCTATGCCTTGCGGAGCGAAGCCTTTGCCGAAGCGCCGGCCTCACCGGGCGAGGTAGATGGCACGCGATTTAACTGGCTATCGGATGCCGATAATCGGCTCGGCCCCGTCCTCGAAGCCGTGATGAACGGCGAGTACCATTGGATTCCCTTTAGCGCGATTGCCACGATCAAATTCGAACCACCAAAAGACCTTCGTGACGTGGTTTGGACGGTCGGAATCATCACGCTGACGAATGGCGGTGAATGGCCAATCCTCGTGCCAACGCGCTATCCGGCGTCTGATACGATCGCTGGGGCTGAAGCTGGTCACGCACTCGCGCGCCAGACGGATTGGTCGGTTCTCCACGAGGATCATTACGCCGGTGTTGGCCAGCGGATGTTCGCAACCGATGAAACCGACATCGCTTTGCTCGATGTTCGAGAGTTGACCTTCGATCAGGCTGAACGTTCCGATGTAACCATCGACGATATCGTTTCCGATGGCGGTTGAATCTGATCGGTTCTGGCCTTCACTCTATGACCGATTGCGTCGTCGGGATGCTGAAGGCATTGACGATTTTTTTGTCGATGGCGCGCAGCTACGGAGCGTCGTTAAACGCGACTTGGAAGTCCTGCTGAACGCGACAGCGCTTCAATCGACAAGTGACCTTTCCGAGCACCCGAAAGTCCGCAGTTCCGTCTTGAACTATGGATTGCCAGATTTGACCGGTCAGATCGTCAGCGGCTTGTCGGCATGGGAAATCCAAGAAGCCCTGCGATCTGCTCTCTCGAATTATGAACCTCGAATCGTCCCGGATTCTCTCAGCGTTCAGGTCGATACGACCGGCGTTTCGATGAACTCTGAGCGGGCCTACGATCCCGAGAGAGGCCTGACACTCGCGATCTCAGGGACGATCCTTGGAACGCCGATGCCTGAATCGATCTTCATCCAGACGCGATGGGATGTGGAAATGAATGAACTCTCTGTGGATGTGGAATGATCCATGGATGAACGATTAAAGACACTTTATGAGGCTGAGCTCCACCATCTGGAGACGCACGCCGCTGAGTTTGTCGCGAAAAGCCGATATTCCCGATTGGCTGAGCGATTGGGTCTGGGCGAGAGCGCGCAGTTGCGTGATCCGTTTGTCGATTGGCTATTGGATGGTTCCGCGTTCCTTTCGGCACGTATCCAGCATCTGATCGAGTCCGAGTTTCCTCGCTTCACCCAATCATTGCTTTCGATTGTCTATCCTCACTTGTCGGCGCCAACGCCTTCGATGATGGTCGCACAGTTTGGTTTTGACGCTGCCGGTAAGGCGGCCTTGGGCGGTCCAATCGTTCCCAAAGATTTATCGCTAACCATGCGTGCCTACGGACGGCGCACCGGTGAGCGCAAATCCGAAGCGAAACGAGTCACCTTTACGACGGGGCGAAGCATTCGCCTTTGGCCGGTCAAAGCGACCGAAGCCGAGTTTTTGCCGACCGCGGCTTCGCTGGTAAACTATGTCGGCGAGGGCGACAGCGCCGCCGCTTGCGGTATTCGAGTGAAGCTCGAACTTCAGTGCGAGGGGTCGTTCGGCGAAGCGACGCTTGACGAGATGGACTTGTTCTTGGCGGGTGGCGCCTCCATCGGACCCATTTTATTCGAGGCACTGTCCGCATCCAACCCGAAGGCATCGGTGATGATCGGCGCGGAACGTCGCCGTGGCACCAAACGCAGCACGCCCATCCAAGTCCGGCCACTCGGCTTCGATGGCGAGGTCATGACCGAGGGTGTCGGCGTCGAACGCGATGCGCTGCTGCCCTACGATGACCGCAGCTTTGATGGCTACCGGCTTTTACACGAATTTTTTGCCTTACCGGACCGGTTCAACTTTATTCGGCTCTCAGGCCTCCAGCGCGCATTTCAAGGCGTGGCGGAACGAGAAGCTACACTTGTCTTTCTCTTTGACCGGCCGTTCGACGCATTGACTGGACGTGTCGGACCAGAGGCGTTCAAGACAAACTGTGTTCCGGCGATAAACTTATTCCCGAAGTCAGCCGATAACGTAGATTTCACGGCGAAGCGTCCTGAACATCATCTTGTTCCCGATTCCGATGATCCAACGGCGTTTGAGATTCACAGCATTCGTTCTCTGGTGGGACGCACAGAAGGCGGTGACCGCCTTCGCTTCAAGCCGTTCTTTTCGACGACCGGTTTGGGCACGCAAGATACGCGATCTGCGCGATATTTTTCTGTCGACCGCCGTCGCCGTGAAGCCCCGCAAACGTTGGAAGATGATCCGCTGTTGAAAGAGTATCGTGGGTCAGAAGTTTTCGTCTCGCTGGTCGATGAAGGTTTCGCACCCTTCCGCGGTGACTTGCGATCGCTTTCTGCGGAGACGCTTTGCTCCAACCGCCATTTGCCGCTTTATCGCAGGACCGGTGATATCGATCTGAGCAGCAGCGAGGACGTTGGTGCGGATTGGATACGGGCTGTATCGGGTCCCTCCGAACCGCGTGCCGGGTTGTCCGAAGGGCGACGACAGTGGGACATCGTTAGTCACTTGAGCCTGAATCATCTGTCGTTGCTAGATGGAGGCGACGGCGAAGCGGTCGAGGCGTTTCGTCAGATGCTTCGGCTTTATGCGCCGCGTACGTCGGCAGCGCCGGCTTCCCGCATGATCAAAAATCTTCGCGCAGTAACGGCAGAGACCGCGGTTGCCCGTTTGCATCCACAAAAAAGTGGAGCGTCGAGCGCGCCGCAACCGATTGTGTTCGGGCGCGGCATCGATCTCGGAATTACCTTCGAGGAAGACGAAGTGTCTGCGGCAATGTTGGCTGCGGTTCTTGAGCGTTTCATGGCTGGGTACGCCCCGGCGAATTCTTTCACACGAACCACGCTGAACGCGGTGGATGGCAGCAAGAGGGTTGAATGGCCGACGAGGGCGGGTCTGCGGACCATTCTCTGAACGTAATCGACGAGGT
>CAZXMX010000034.1:0-1459 GCA_964641645.1 uncultured Neomegalonema sp. | reverse complement strand
CCCAACGGTCCCTTGCCAACCCACATCACCGAGGACGCCATCTCTGACCTGCGCGACTCGGGTCGGCATCGCTTGCTGCCGGACTTCTGTGATCTCTTGCAACACCGATTGACATCGCTGCTTTACCGCGCGTGGGAGTCGACACAAATAACGGCCAGTCGGGATCTTGGCGGTGAAGATCCCTACAAGCGCCGGATTGGGGCGTTGTTCGGCGAAGCGTTGCCCGGATTTGCAAACCGCGAAGCGCTCAATGACGATACGAAGCGCTATATTTCTGGGCACCTTTCGGCACGTCGGGGATCGGTTGCTGCTCTCGAAGCCGTGGTCGAAACGATCACCGGCGCGAAAGCGACGGTTGATCAGTACGTTGGTGAATGGCTTGTCATTCCTGAAAGCGACCGCACGCGGTTGGGCGAGGCGCAGCTTGGTGTTGATACAACGATTGGCGCGCGGGCTTTTAGTGCTCAAAGCCGTATTCGGATCTCGACGGCACGCTTGAACTTTGAAGATTACGAAGAAATCTTACCGGATGGCACGTTGTTCCAACCGCTGCGTGATGCGGTGCGGCACATTCTGGGCCTTGGCATGGCATGGGAGCTTCGTCCGGTTTTGAAAGTAGGCGAAATTCCAAAATGTGCACTCGATGGTAACCGCCGGTTGGGGTGGGATACTTGGATCAGTGCTGATGAACGAATGCAGGACGGAAATGAGCTTGCTCTTGAGGGCACACTTGGCGCCGCATGATTTTCGTGAGTGTGAGAGAAAAAGCCGCCTTTCAGTGATCCGCGGCACAAAATTGGCTCCCAGTTCGATGGGCGAATGGGATGGGTATAGTCCGACTACCGTTAGGCGTGATACGATAGTCTGATGAAAAAAATTCTTTTGAGGGGAGAGTTTAAATGTCTTCGATGAAACGATCTGACATTGTTGCCAAATTGAATGCACCGTGCCGCCGGGCACTGGAAAATGCAATGAAGCTCGCCAAATTGCGTGGCAACCCGTACGTCGAGCTTGTTCACTGGATCGAACAGATCGCGCGCACGGAAAATTCTGACTTCCAGAAGATCGCCAAACACTTCGGAATTGAAGAAGCGCATCTCATGGCTGACCTCACGGCGGCGCTGGACCGGTTGCCGCGCGGGGCGACGGCGATCTCCGATATTTCTGATCATGTCTTCGATGCGATCGAACGCGGCTATGCACGCGGATCGATGAAGTTCGGTGATGACGTTGTGCGATCTGGCTATGTGATGGTCGCCGCGATGCAAACGCCTCGGCTTGAGAATCTTCTTGAGGGCATGTCTGCGCAATTCACGAAGATTGATGAAGACGATCTGATCGAGGGCTTTAGTGGGATCACCAAAGGCTCGTCCGAAGATCATATCGGTGCGGTTGGTGCGTCCGCTGGGGCTCCGGGCGAATCCTCTGGCGCGATGAAGCAAGAGGGCGGTGCCGAAGG
>CAZXMX010000033.1:0-21944 GCA_964641645.1 uncultured Neomegalonema sp. | reverse complement strand
AGGAAAACGCCATCCGGCTGCAATGCCATGACTTCTTCTGCTGTCGCTGAAGCGGGAAGGACCGTTACATCGCAGCCAACATCAGCAAGGCAGCGCAAGATATTCCGCTTTGCACCGTAATCGATGGCGACAACTTTGCGGGTCGGAGCGTCTTGAGACGTATAACTTTCTTCCCAAGTCCAGCGTTTCTCCGTCCATTGATAGGGTTTCTCACAGGTGACGTCCTTTGCCAGATCAACGCCTTCGATCCCATTCCAGCCGCGCGCTCTTTCGATCAACGCATCGGTATCAAGCTGACCAGACGGATCATATGCAATGGCGGCATGAGGCATACCGAGATCACGGACCATGCGCGTTATCCGGCGCGTATCGACCCCAGCAATGCCAATTCGGCCAGATTTCTCCATCCACGCGCGGAGATCAGCGGTTGCGCGCCAGTTCGACGGGTCCGTCGGGTCCATGCGGGTGACCATACCAAGGGCGACAGGAGAGCCCGTCTCATCGTCTTCGGGAGTCACGCCCGGATTGCCGATATGTGGGAAAGTGAAGGCGACGATCTGGCCCGCGTAGGAAGGATCGGTCATGATCTCTTGATAGCCCGTCATGGCGGTATTGAAACATAACTCCCCGACCGCTTCTCCAGCCGCGCCAAAGCCTCGACCTAAGAAAACAGTTCCGTCAGCCAGCGCAAGGCAGGCCGTTGGTCGTGAGGAAAATGCGTCATCCGGCTTGTTTGCCTCGATGATTGCGGTATCTGAGGGTGTCATGAGTCGTCTCCACAGCCCTGCGCGAGCAATTGCGCGTGTCTAGGGTTGTCGGCTCCCAGAGGTCAAGAGCCAGAGTGGTGAATATCGATGCGAACGACAATCAATACGGCAATGAAGGCCGCAATGAAGGATAAAGACGCCGTGCGTCTTTCAACATTACGTTTGATGAACGCAGCGATCAAAGAGCGCGAGATTGCTTTGCGCGGCTCGGGTGGCGATGAAAGTGGCGTGGGCGATCCTGAAATCATGGCTCTGCTCGGAAAGATGATCAAGCAACGCGAGGACTCTGCCGAACAGTATGAAAACGGCGGGCGTCTCGAATTGGCGGGGCGCGAGCATGAGGAAATCAAGGTCATCCGCGAGTTCTTGCCCGAACCTATGGATGCCGAGGCGACGTCTTCTGCGATCAAGTCGGCGATTGCGACAGCGGGCGCGTCATCACTCAAAGATATGGGGACGGTAATGAACGCACTGAAATCTGAGTACGCGGGTCGTATGGATTTCGGCTCGGTCGGTAAGCAGGTCAAAGAACTGCTGTCGGACGCCAAGTAGTCGTAACCCGACCTTACCTGATAGCTGCCAGTCTTATGGGTTGGGCGTCACAGTGATGCGGAATGTTCCATCCGTTGTGCTCGAATAAAGTCCCGGTTCCGTCGCGTCCTGCAGATCGAGGCGCAAACGAACATCGATACCGCGAGCGACACCGTTCCCGAGATCAGCGGCAGGGATATTGAACCGGCGACGCCATGCGCCGGCGTCGTCCGTGTCGCGCGTCCGCGCGCGGATCACATCGATATGAGAACCGCCAGCGCCGTCCAGCCTGCTTTCGAGTGCATCAATGGTCACTCGTGCACCGCCGATCCCACCGATTGAACTGTAGGCACAAACGTTGAGTAAATCGAGATTGACGCGACGACGGAAACGATAGCGGGCTCGCCTCCACTGGCGACGTCCGCCGTTTGCGATCAATCGTCCCGAGCGCGCTCTGGCGGTTCGCGTGAGGCTTGGCAGGGCGCGATCACCGTTGCGGCCAACCGCCGAGATAAAAGACTCTGCAGTGAGGTCGACATGGACGTCGTCATAGCAGACGAGTGTCAGAATCGAGCCGATATTGACTGTGAGATCGGTGCTCAACGAAGCAGCTTTGGCGGAACTTAATCCCGCGCCGATCATGAGCGCTATCGCAGTTAAACTGGCCCCAATCCTATTCATCTGCCTAAAGTCCCATTTTTTGCCCCGTCAACTCCTAGTTATGCCACGTCGCGCTAAAGGGTATCTTAAGAACAGTGTAATCATATAAAATTTTAGACTTATAGTATTTGAGCGTATTTGATATCTACCTACAAATTGTAGATACTGCTTTCTGAAATATGACGGTCAGGCTTTGCTTCTATTAGATCGTTAATAACTGAGAATGCTGTCCTTACTCAGTCGTTAACCTTGTCCCGAAGATAAGCGAGACCGAGGCGTGCAGTGACTTCCGCAAAATGCGGTGCGTATTTCTGCGGTTCGGGCGCTTCGAGATGACTACCAATCCACGCCAAAAGTGCCATCCTGCGAAGCATGATGAACGTATCCATCTCGGCTTCATCTTCGCGGTCTAACGTCCGGATCGTGCGATAGCCCTGAAGCCAAGCGGCCTTTAGTGCTGAGATGCGTGGGTCATCTTCGATGAAACTTACGGCCGCCGCAAAATCGTACATCAGCCATCCCATGCCACAATCATCGAAATCAATTAGTCGCGTGCCGGTGTCACTGACCAGAAGGTTTGCGAGGCGCATGTCTGCGTGAATGAGGTTGTATCGCTGCGGCGCTTTGCCGTAAGCGGCAAGACGGGCTCGGATTTTGTGTTCGGTTTTCTCCAAAATTTCGGACACTTGGCTCGTTACATTGGGTGCCGCGCGCCAGTTGCCCCACGTCGGTTCCGGGCCAAAAACTGCATCGCCATCCCAGACAAACCGTTCGAAGGGGGAAGGGCGCTTCCAGCTCAACGTGTGTTCGTGGCATCGGGCTGCAATCGTTCCGAGGTTTTTGAAACCTTCGGTCAAGTCGCCGCTTTCGTCCGGCGCGTTGCCTTCTACGAATTGAAAGAGCACGAGAAATCGCGGCTCGACGAGACCATCGTTGCTGGCTTGCTGGATAGCCTGACCATTGCGCCCAAGGTAATATCGCGGGGTTGCGACTTCGCTCTCGGCACCGAGGGCGTCGATCCAGGCCAACTCGCAGGCGATAGCCCTCTCAGTATGATAGTTCTCCCGGTGGATGCGCAGGATCGCTTTGTATCCTGTCGCGGACTCGACCAGATAAGTGACGTTTTCTGAGACGTTGATGAGCCGAGCGGTCGCATCCGCCGGAACGTCCCATAGCGGCAAGGCGTCGTTAGCGAGCGCCTGCAAATGAAGCAACAAAGTCTCAAGCGGTAATTTTGGTGCTGTCACTGAAGCTCTTTCAAACCGACATCTTATCTTCAGGGCGCTCGCCCGTCTGAGTCTTGCCCTGTTCACTCAAACTCATGGGCGCGCGCAAGCGGAAATGTTTGGTTGATGCTTCTGGGTACGATAGACCCTGCCTGTTCGCAGTAGATAGGCACCCCATGACGTCACTGATTTCGATATCCGGTTTGACGAAAACGTATGATGGCGGGTTCACCGCGCTCAAGAGTGTCGACCTCGAAGTCAATAAGGGTGAGATCCTTGCTTTGCTTGGGCCCAATGGAGCCGGCAAGACGACAATGATCGCAATCGTTTGCGGTATCGTGAACCCGACCTCTGGCAGCGTGACGGTTGGCGGCTTCGATATCATTGATGATTACCGTAAAACCCGCTCGATGATTGGTTTGGTCCCTCAAGAACTCACCACCGATGCTTTCGAGACGGTGTGGAGCACGGTAAGCCTCAGTCGCGGAATGTTTGGCAAGCGACCTAACGCGGCCTTTCTTGAGAAGGTCCTGAAGGCACTGTCGCTTTGGGACAAGAGGGACAATGAATTGCGTACATTGTCTGGCGGTATGAAACGCCGCGTCTTGATCGCGAAGGCGCTGTCGCATGAACCTGAAGTGCTGTTCTTAGACGAACCCACTGCGGGCGTGGATGTCGAGCTTCGCAAGAGTATGTGGGAAGTCGTCGAAGACCTGCGCCAGCAGGGAACCACGATTATTCTGACTACGCATTATATCGAAGAAGCAGAAGCAATCGCCGACCGCATCGCGGTGATCAATAATGGCGAGATCATTCTGGTCGAAGAAAAGGCTGCGCTGATGCAGAAACTGGGGCGCAAACAACTGACGCTCGACCTGCAACAATCGCTGACGTCGATCCCCGCCAGTCTGTCTGAATTTGATCTGTCGTTAGGTGAATCTGGCGACAAACTTGTCTTCTCGTATGATGGGACAGCAGAACGGACTGGAATTACGCGATTGATGGCAGCGTTGGCCGACGCGGACATTCGGTATCGCGATTTGCAGACCGAGCAATCTTCGCTTGAAGACATCTTCGTAGAGTTGGTGGGAGACGACGCATGAATTGGCCTGCCGTCACTGCCATCTACAAATACGAGATGTCTCGCACACTGCGCACGGTGTTCCAGAGTATTGTCTCTCCCGTCATTTCAACGTCGCTGTATTTTATTGTCTTTGGCTCTGCGATCGGATCGCGCATCGCTGAGATTGATGGAATTTCCTACGGCGCGTTTCTGGTGCCCGGCTTGATTATGCTGACATTGCTAACCCAGAGCGTGTCGAACGCCTCGTTCGGGATCTTCTTTCCGAAATTTACCGGGACGATCTATGAACTGCTGTCGGCGCCGATTTCTCCGATGGAGATCGTGCTGGGCTACGTCGGTGCAGCAGCGACAAAGTCACTGATCCTTGGTCTTATTATCCTGGCGACCGCGGGCTTGTTTGTGCCGCTGGAAGTGCAACACCCGGTTTGGATGCTGATCTTTTTGATCCTGACCGCGGTTTCGTTCTGTTTGCTCGGATTTATCATCGGAATCGTCGCGAAAAACTTCGAACAATTGCAAATCGTGCCGCTGCTGATCATCACGCCGCTAGTTTTTCTCGGCGGGAGTTTTTACTCGATCTCGATGTTGCCGCCGTTCTGGCAAACCGTGACGCTATTCAACCCGGTTGTTTATCTGGTCAGCGGATTTCGGTGGAGCTTTTACGGCATCTCCGACGTTCCCATCGTGGCGAGCGTCATCGCGATAACGGTATTCTTGATGCTCGCGCTGGGCGTTGTTTGGTGGATTTTCCGCACCGGATATCGCCTTAAGGCGTAACCGAGAGGTTTCAGCGAAGGCGTTTGGCGTTCGCTGAGGCCTTTTTCGTCATCGGGTCAAGCGCGGCCTGCATGACTTTGGGGGCTGATTGCCCTGCGATTGCCGCTGTGGCTGCTTTTTCAAAGCCCGCTGCGACAGCCGTTGGTTTTTCCCACAACATCGCGGTTCCTTCGACGAGGGACATTTGACCAGAAGCAAGCTGCACGGAGCGGTGCCAGATTGTTTCTGCCGCCGCCATTGCAAGCTTTTGCTGTTGGAAGGCGGCGTCGATAAAATCAAAGGAATTCAGTGGGTTTGGGCGGCGCGACATCAGGTCGTCTCTTAGAAGGGTCTGACCTTCAGACTATTGTGCAGCGCAACATGCAAGCTGAATTTCACTGGTTCTTCTTCCCTTTTTAAGGGACAGCGCCTATATCAGGAGTGCTGTCGCAAGGCAGCTATGGTGATAAACGCGCGTGTAATAGACGGCTCGGACCCGGGGGCGGTACCCGGCGACTCCACCAACAGCCCGTTCATTTGACGGCAGATGGGGTCGAAATAGGATCGACGGACGTTCAAAGGCGTTAGCTTTTACTCGGCATGGTTCCGCCGTTATCGGGCCGTTCGCACAATTGCAAATGACAATAGTGCTCCGGTAGCAGTCGCTGCGTAAGCAGTGCCTAACACTGGAACTTAGCCTCTAGCCCTAGCCGGTTAGAGCGGGGTTCGGAGGCACCTGGCAACAGAAGCCTCCACTTCCATCCATTGGTTTGCGATCATTCAACAGCTTGATTGGATGCCGTGCAAAAATCACTTTTTCCCAAAAAGTTTTACGGTAAGGTGGCTTAGGTTGTGAGCGAGTGTGCGATGTCCGTTGAGCCAATCGATTATCTGGATTTGACCCGAAAGGCCCTGCGAGGGGTTATGTCGGAATCGCTGACTCATGCCGCAGAGCAGGGTTTGGTTGGCGAGCAGCACTTTTTCATTACCTTTCGCACGAACCTTCGCGGCGTCGTTATGCCAGACTGGTTGCTGGAAAAGTACCCGGAAGAAATGACCATTGTGGTCCAGCATGAGTTTTGGGATCTGGCGGTGATGCCAGATCGATTCTCCATTGGTCTGAGTTTTAGCAACCGATCCGTGACATTGGTGGTCCCCTTCGCATCGGTGAAAACATTCGCCGATCCAAGCGTGAATTTTCAGCTGGAAATTCCACCGGGCGGGCTGGATCAGGAAGAAGAGGCAGCGATTTCGATTTCTTCTGCTGAAGACACCATTGAGGAATCGCCGGAAGAAGCCGCCGACAATCCAAAAGATGCCGATGAGGCAGCGGAAACGAAGGAAGCGACTGTCGTAAGCCTCGACGCTTTCCGCAAGAAGTAGCCTCCGAGGCAATCCGGCGCTATATACGCCGCGAACAAGCCTTTTAGAGAGACTTCCATGTCAAAGACGCGCACTGAAACCGATTCCTTCGGTCCCCTGAACGTTCCCGCTGAGAAATATTGGGGTGCTCAGACTCAACGTTCGATCATGAATTTCCCGATCGGGTGGGAAAAGCAGCCTGTTGCGATTGTTCGGGCGCTGGGTGTCATTAAACAAGCCGCCGCGAAGACCAACATGGATCAGGGTAAGCTGAGTAAAAAGCTCGGCAAGGCCATCGTCAAAGCCGCGGATGAAGTCATCAAAGGCGAGTTGGACGACAACTTTCCGCTGGTCGTTTGGCAGACAGGCTCTGGCACGCAATCGAACATGAACGCGAATGAAGTAATCGCGAACCGCGCGATTGAAATTCTGGGCGGAACGATCGGATCGAAAACGCCGGTGCATCCGAACGATCATGTGAACATGTCGCAGTCTTCAAACGATACGTTCCCGACCGCGATGCATATCGGGACGGCGATGATGGCGCGCGACGTCACGTTGCCAGGGCTGGAGGCGTTGCACAAAGCGCTGGTTGCCAAGGAAAAAGCGTTTGCGAAGATCATCAAGATTGGACGGACTCATACCCAAGACGCGACGCCGATGACGCTGGGCCAAGAGTTTGGTGGCTATGCGTATCAAGTGAAGCAAGGCATCGCGCGGATCAATGCAGCGCTGAAGAACATCTATCCACTGGCGCAGGGCGGCACGGCGGTCGGTACGGGGCTGAATACTAAAAAAGGCTTCGACAAAACCTTTGCTGCTCATGCGGCGAAGATCACGGGCCTGCCTTTCAAGACAGCACCGAATAAGTTTGAGGCGCTGGCGGCCCATGACGCGGTTGTCGAAATGTCTGGTGCGCTGAAGACGGTGGCCGCGAGTCTGTTCAAGATCGCCAACGATGTTCGCTTGCTCGGGTCTGGTCCGCGTTGTGGTCTGGGCGAGTTGATCTTGCCTGAGAATGAGCCAGGCAGTTCGATTATGCCGGGCAAGGTAAATCCTACGCAATGCGAAGCGCTGACTCAGGTTTGTGCGCAGGTCATGGGTAACGATGCCGCCATCGGTTTTGCAGGTTCGCAGGGTCATTTTGAGCTGAACGTCTACAAACCGATGATGGTCTATAATCTGTTGCAATCCATGCAGTTGCTAGGTGATGCGGCAAAGGCCTTCACGGATAACTGTATCGCGGACCTGCAGGCAGACGAGGAACGTATTTCGAAGCTGATGTGGGAAAGCCTGATGCTGGTGACGGCGCTCGCACCTGAGATTGGCTACGATAACGCAACCAAGGTTGCGAAGACGGCACACAAGAATAAAACGACGCTCAAAGAAGAGGCGATCAAGCTCGGCTTTGTCGATGCGAAGACGTTTGACAAGGTTGTCCAGCCCAAAGACATGCTGGGACCAAAGTGACCGATCCGACAGCCTTAGCGCCTTACCCGTATCGGTTCGAAAGTTATATCGAACCGGCGCGGGCACGACCGGCGTTCTGGCGTTTACTCCTTGGGAGTAATCTTACCGTTGCCGCGCTCTTTGCCGTTGCAGCGGGTGTGGGTTTTCTATTGCTCGAGACTTGGGGCGAGCAGGTCGATTGGCTTGCCCCTGAGGTTTTGGAACGGCAAGAAGCGGCCATAATCCTGATCTGTCTGCTTGGTGCGCTTGGCCTGATATGGCTCGTTCTGCCCCCGGTCACCCTCTTGCTCCACAAGAGAGGACTGCGTTCTTTGATTGGCCGTCGTGGTGGCGGCGCGGTGCGTTGGCTGTGGGGTGGGTTTACGGCAATCGCTGTGATTGCGATCGCGACCGTCGTCAGCCTTCTACTGGGCGCAACTGCGTCTGTGACATGGCAGGGCGCTTTCGATGGATGGCTCCTTTTAGCCTGTGTAGCGGTATTGGTCGTCGTGTTTCAGGCTGGTGCGGAAGAGTTGTTCTTCCGAGGATATCTCGTTCAACAGTCGGCAGCGCGATTTCGATCCCCTTTGGTCTGGGGATTGATACCGGCTCTACTATTTGGGCTGATGCACTACAATCCTGATGCGCCAGAGGTGTTTCGCTACGGGTTTGTTCTCCTGACGACGCTTTTTGGACTGCTGATGACCTATACGGTCTACCGGACCGGCAGTTTGCATTTCGCGATGGGGTTGCACATCGTGAACAACTGGCTCGCATTCTTGACGATTGCGCCAGAAGGAGAAATTGAACTGTCATCGTTAGCGCTTTGGATCGCGCCCGTACCAACGGCGCTTGAACTTTTGGTCTATGCTGTCGTCAATATTCTGGTCGTTGTTGCGGTCATCGAGGGCTTAGTGATGCGGCGGGAGCGCTTCGTATGATCCGCGATGCAACGGCGAATGACCTGTCAATGATTCAGGAGATTGCCAAAGCGGCTTACACGCCGTTTGTCGCGGAGATTGGAAAGAAGCCGGCACCGATGGTCGCCAATTTCGCCGCGCAGATTGACGATGGTCTCATCGAAGTGTCGACGGATGAAATCCGGGTTCAGGGATTCTGCGTCTCTTATCCTGAAGGTACTGTCTGGCATGTCGAAAACCTTGCAGTATCTCCATCGGCGCAAGGGAACGGGATTGGACGGGCTTTGCTCGCGAGTGCGGAAAAGCAAGCTCGCGAATGGGGCTTTGATGCCGTCGAACTTTATACGAATATCGCCATGACGGGTGCTCTCGCGCTCTATCCGCGCCTTGGTTACGTTGAGCTATACCGGCAAGAACAGGACGGTTTTCACCGTGCCTTTTTCAAAAAGTCTCTGGCATGACCGGAAAGATCGTCAATCTACGCCAAGCGCGCAAGCGCAAGTCGCGGGATGAAAAGGCCCAAAAAGGCAACGCTAATGCAGCTTTGCATGGGGTCAGCAAAGCGACGGTCGATCTGGCGAAGGCGCGATCAGAAAAATCTGACCGCGATCTCGATGGGCACAAACGCGACTAGGGCGTGACCAATGCATCAACCGTCATCGCCACACGGAGATCCGCGACGAGTTGGTTGAGCCTTACGCGGTCGGCGGCACCGAAACAGCCGCGATACCACTCGACCGTTCTGGGTCCAGCAATGGTGACCTCGGAAATGGTCGCGCTCGGCAAGTCGGTCGCGATTTGATTGCCGCAAGCGGGTGAGCCTTGGGTGACATCAAGCGGCAGTGTCGCAAAATTGGCGGTTTGAAGCGCTTGATTGGCGGCCGCCCATGACCCCGCAGGTAACGTCCCTGTACTCGCGCCGGGGGTCGATGTGAACTGTCCTAAGTTGAGTTGATAGAACTCATTTGGATAGACGGTCATGTCATAGACCGGACACGTCCCAAAGCATGGGCCCTCCGACAAGGTAATGCCCGTGTCGGGAATGGGGCCGGTTGTTGTGGGGGGCGGTGCTGGCGGATGGGGGTGGCAAGCAGTGAGTGCCAAAGCCAAAGCGGGGATAGTAAATCGGATCATCATGGTCGCCTCCTGATGTTATGGCCATACAGAATACCACCGAAGGGCGAATGCACCTAGAGGAGGCTAGATTTCCTCTGGGGGCCAGGGCCGTTTCGCGTCTGCGTCAGCCCAGCTTTTGATCCAGTCGGGCTTCTTCCCTTGCCAGTCAGAATGTCCCAACGCGTCGGCGACGTTTTGCGTCGGGATCACTTTGCCTTTGGCGGTGACGCCGGTGCGCAGCAGTGCCGAAGAACACGCCACGCCTTTGCGCTCTGTCGTTTGGACGAAATAGAACCAGCGATCATCGCGAGCGACCAAATGGGTATGCAGTGTGTATCGTTGGAAGGGCCTAATCCGGCTGCGATAGCGGATGGTAGAGCCTGCGACGACCAGCCCCCACCGCTTTTCTTTTAGCACCTTCATCAGTCCGGTACGGAGGCCCAGATCGAAACGCCCGAGATCGAAGAGGGTCAAATGACGGCCATTATTGACCTCACCGAACATATCGCAATCCCATGGCCATGCGGTCATGGGTAAGACGCTGGGCTCTGATGGCGTCAACTTTGGACGCCAGCGACCCCGGATCATAACATCGATCAAACGGATGAATGGATACATGGGGCCACCAATCTAGAGTGCGGATCAACATGATTTCGGGCTATAAGACTGAAAATGCAATCCTCACCCTGCGGAAGTAGTTGGCTATGGCAAAAACAGCAGATGTTCTGGTTATCGGAGGAGGGATCGCCGGGATTAGTGCGGCGGCGCGGCTTGCTTTGGATTGCAACGTCGTGGTGTTAGAGCGCGAGGATGCCATTGGGACGCATTCAACGGGGCGATCGGCGGCGACCTTTATTCTGAACTACGGCAACGCAACGTTGCGGACCTTGAATGCGGCCAGCGAAACCTTCCTCATAGAGCAGGAAGTCCTGTCGATGCGCGGACAACTTGAGTTGGCGACCGAGGATCAGTTCGATGATTTGGATGCCTATATCGCCGAGTGTGAGGGCGTTGAGCGTTTGACGGTGCGTGAATCTTTGGCGTTGGTCCCGGCCCTGCGTGCAGACAAATTTGCGGCTGGTGCCTATGCGCCGGATGCCCAAGACCTTGATGTTGATCGTTTGCTGCAAAGTTATGTGCGCTCGCTCAAGCAAGCAGGCGGAGAGATCGTCACCCATGCGCCGGTTACGTCGCTCAGTCGAAGCCAAGATGTTTGGTCTGTTGAGACGGGGGCAGGCGTGTTCGAGGCTCCTGTGGTCATTAATGCGGCGGGTGCATGGGCGGATGAGGTTGCGCACCTCGCCACGGTGCGCGAGGTTGGATTGGTTCCCAACCGGCGGACGGCGGCCATTCTTCCGGCCCCGGATGAGTATGGCGTCGAGGCTTGGCCACTGGTCGGTTCGCTGGACGAAACTTGGTACGCCAAGCCGCAGAGCGGAAAGCTGCTCGTCTCACCCGCCGATGAAGACCCGGTGCCGCCGATGGATGCTTGGCCGGATGATATGGTTCTTGCGGAGGGGCTGGATCGATTCGAACAAGCGATGAACTACTCCGTGACGCGGGTCGAGCGGAGCTGGGCGGGGCTGCGTAGTTTCGTCGCGGATCGGACTCCTGTGGCGGGGTTTGCGCCGGATGGAGAAGGCTTTTTCTGGCTCGCAGGGCAGGGCGGGTATGGGATTCAGACTTCACCCGCTTTGTCGCAACTCGCTGCTGATTTGGTTTTGGGCCGAGCCCCTGCCTTGCCAGCCGAAACGGTCGAAAAGCTCTCCGCGGGTCGTGAGGGGATTGGACCGAAGGCCGCGTTGGGATAGCCTGAGATCATCCCGACTCGGAGGCCGCTTTGACGCAATTTATCCACCTTCGCACCCACACGGCCTATTCGGTTCTGGAGGGCGCGGTTTCCGTTAAGAAACTGCCTGATATATGCGAAGCGAATGGTTTTCCCGCGTTGGCGATCACCGACACGAACAATCTGTTCGGGGCGCTTGAATTTTCGGAAACGATGAAGAAAGCCGGGATTCAGCCTGTCATCGGCTGTCAGCTTTCGTTGCGCTATGCCGAGCCTAGCAATGCGATGGAACGTGCGCCGGACCCGGCTTACGTCGTCCTGCTGGCGCAGACTGAAACAGGTTACATGAATCTGATGCGTTTGGTTTCCACGGCGTACATGGAGACTGACTCTAATGACGTGGTTCATGTCTCGATGGCGGCGCTTCGCGAGGCGGCGGAAGACCTCATTTGCCTGACCGGCGGGCCGGACGGCCCTGCAGGACGGATGATCCAGACGGGGAAGGTGAAGCAGGCGCGGGCACATCTGGATGAAATGGCGGCGATCTTTCCGGACCGGCTCTATGTCGAGTTACAACGACATGGGGACACGGCGAAGGGCGAAAGGAGAACCGCAGAAGAGGACGCGACGGAAGCCGCGTTTCTCGATTGGGCCTATGACAACGACAAACCGATTGTCGCGACCAATGATGTTCATTTTCCTGACCGGGAAATGTATCGCGCACATGACGCCATGCTGTGCATCGCCGACGGACGGTATGTCACCGAGGATGATCGCCGAAAGCTAACGCCCGAACACTATCTCAAGACCGGCGATGAGATGATCGCGCTGTTTGATGATCTGCCCGAAGCGGTTGAAGCAACGGTTGAGATCGCGCAACGCTGTGCATATCGCCCGCTGACTCGTAAAGAAATTTTGCCGAAGTTTGCGGATGACGAGATCGAAGAATTGCGACGCCAAGCTCGTGAAGGGCTGGACGCTCGACTTGCAGTTCAGCCAATGGCGGCGGAGCGGAAAGAATATGACGACCGGCTCGACTTTGAGTTGGGTGTCATCGAGGGCATGGGCTTTCCCGGTTACTTTTTGATCGTTGCTGATTTTATCAAATGGGCAAAAGATCAAGACATTCCGGTCGGGCCGGGCCGGGGGTCTGGTGCGGGATCGTTGGTTGCGTGGTCGCTCACGATTACCGATTTGGACCCTCTCCGCTACGGGCTGTTGTTCGAGCGGTTCCTGAACCCCGAACGGGTATCGATGCCCGACTTTGACATCGATTTTTGTCAAGATCGGCGCGAAGAGGTGATCTCTTACGTGCAGGATCGTTATGGCAGGGATCGCGTCGCGCAGATTATTACCTTCGGAACGCTGCAATCAAAGGCCGCTGTTCGTGATGTCGGGCGGGTGTTGCAGATGCCCTACGGACAAGTGGATCGTCTGTCGAAAATGATCCCGGTCGAGGGCGTCAAACCCGTTCCAATCATTCGAGCGCGCGAACAGGAGCCACGCCTGAAAGAAGAAGAGAAGGCTGACGAGGCGGTCAAGACGTTGCTCGACATTGGGCAATCGATTGAAGGCCTGCTGAGGAATGCATCGACGCACGCCGCTGGCGTAGTGATCGGTGACAGGCCTTTGCACGAACTGGTGCCGCTTTATCGTGACCCGCGCTCGGATATGCCGGTGACGCAGTTCAATATGAAATGGGTCGAGCCGGCGGGACTGGTGAAGTTCGACTTTTTGGGCCTGAAGACGCTGACGGTTTTGCAAGGGGCCGTAGACATTCTGAAAGCGCGGGGGACCGAAATTGATCTGTCTACGATCCCGCTTGATGACGAGGCAACGTATGATCTCTACAGCCGCGCGGATACGATTGGCGTATTTCAGGTGGAGAGTGCGGGGATGCGTGATGCGTTGCGTCAGCTTCGCCCGACTTGTGTTGAAGACATTATCGCGTTGGTCGCGCTCTATCGTCCGGGGCCGATGGAAAATATCCCGAAGTATTGTCACGTCAAAAATGGCCGCGAAGAGCGCGAGGCGCTTCACCCGCTGATCGACTCGATCCTCGATGAGACGCAAGGCATTATCGTCTATCAGGAACAGGTGATGGAGATCGCCCGGAAGATGGCTGGGTATTCGCTCGGTGGCGCTGACCTCTTGCGCCGTGCTATGGGTAAGAAAATCCAAGAAGCGATGGATGCCGAGAAGCCCAAGTTCTTGGAGGGCGCAAAAGCAAATGGCGTTGAGAAAGGCAAGGCGACGGAAGTTTGGAACTTGCTCGATAAATTTGCGAACTACGGTTTCAACAAGTCGCACGCGGCGGCGTATGGATTGGTCAGTTATCAAACTGCGTACCTGAAAGCGAACTATCCGGTCGAGTTTATGGCATCGGTGATGAACCTCGACTTGCATTCGACGGACAAGCTGGGTGTCTACAAACAAGAACTACAACGCGCCGAAATTGAATTGTTGCCCCCCGATGTAAATGCCTCCGGCGCGTTGTTCACGCCCGAAGATACGCCAGATGGACTCGCGATCCGTTACGCACTCGGCGGTCTAAAAAACGTAGGCCGCGAGGCGATGGACGCGATTGCCAAGGAGCGTGAGGCGAACGGACCGTTTAAGGATGTATTCGATACGATGGCGCGGGTTGACCCAAAACAACTCAACAAACGCGCGCTCGAAAATCTAATCCGGGCCGGTGCATTTGATGGGCTGGAGCCAAATCGCAAACGCCTGTTCGACAGTGTCGATACGCTGTTGTCTTACGCACAACTGAGCGCCGCTGAACGCACGAGCAATCAGGGCGGCCTGTTCGGTGCGGAACCAGATGCCGTGCCGCCGCCTCGGTTGGCGGCGACGGAAGACTGGCCTTCAACGGAACGACTGGCGCAGGAGCATGGTGCGGTTGGGTTTTACCTGTCGGGGCATCCGTTGGATGAATATGCACCAGCGTTGGAGCGTAAGAGGTTTGTGTCTTACGCACAGCTTGAACGGATGGTGACAAGCTCGACACCAAAAGCGCTGCGCATCGCGGGTGCGGTGATGGGCAAAGACGAGCGAAAGTCGGCGCGCGGAAATCGCTTTGCGTTTGTGCAACTGTCCGATCCTTCGGCGCTCTATGAAGTCGCAGTGTTCTCAGAAGTCTTGAACCAGCATCGGCACAATCTGGAACCGGGCTGCGCGATTGCGCTGACGGTCGAGGCCAAGAAGGACGGTGAGCAACTGCGAATACAGGTGCAAGGTGTCCAGCCAATTGATGACGCGGTAGCAGATGCAGCGGCGACGTCGCTGAAGGTATTCATCGCGGACCCCGGGGCCTTTTCGTCGATCCATGCAAGGCTGTCCCGATCCGACGTGCCGCGCGGGTCTGGCCCCGTGACGGTGGTGATGGACTTGGACGACGAAGATTGCGACGTCGAGATGCGCTTGCCGGGGTCGTATGATTTGTCGCCTCGGGTCCGCGCTGCGCTCAAGGATGCGCCGGGGGTCATTGAGGTGATTGAGGTTTAGGACGAGAGAGAACGCATGGGCCTACGCTTTATCTTCATGCTGACGCGAAACGACAAGACCGTTGAAGACGCGGAACAGCACTTGGCGACCGCGCTGGCGGCAGGGGTCCATCATATTGGATTCAAAGATGTGGGATTACCGGTTGATCGCTTAAAGGGCCTGAACGAAACGATCAAGGCGGGCGGCGCGACGAGCTATTTGGAGGTCGTCTCGCTGGATGCGGATAGCGAAGTTGCCTCTGCCCAAGCGGCGGTCGACATTGGTGTCGATATCTTGCTTGGCGGCACGAATGTTGAAGCGGTGATGCCGATCATTGCAGGCCGAGGCATTCAGTACTTTCCTTTCCCCGGTAGAATTGAAGGACACCCCAGCGTGCTGGCTGGGTCAATTGATGAGATCGTGGAAAGCGCAGAGACGCTGGCCGCGCAGGATGGTGTGGATGGGCTGGACTTGCTGGCCTATCGGTCTTCGGAGAATGTGCGCGGGCTGATCGCGGCGGTTTGCGCCGCCGTGGACAAGCCAGTATTCGTGGCCGGTTCCATCGGAAGCCGTGACAGGATCGAGATTGTACGGCGCTCTGGCGCTGCCGGATTTACAATCGGAACCGCTGCTTTGGATGGGGATTATGCGGCGGACAGCCCTGAGCTGGAATTGCAGTTGCGTTCGATCCAGCGGGATGTGGCAGGGGTAAACAATCACATCTCGCCTTTTGGTTCCAAGAACCTCTCGCGCGCCTTTGAGACGTTCTCCGATACGTGGTCGCCGAAGATTGCCGGGCAGGTCAACGACATGCATGTGAAGCTTGTCAAACTAGAGGGCGAGTTCGTCTGGCATCATCACGACGTCGAAGACGAGCTGTTCTTTGTTCATAAGGGCAAGCTGTTAATGAAGTTCCGCGACCGCGATGAAGTCGTGGAAGAAGGCGAATTTATTGTCGTTCCGCACGGCGTCGAGCATTGTCCCGTCGCGCTTGATGGGGTTTGCGAGGTCATGCTGTTTGAACCGGCGACGACGGTGAACACAGGCAATGTCGACGATGAGCGCCGGGTGACGGACCTCGGGCGAGTCTGAACGAGAGGGAGGAGATGCTGATGTTTGTGGTGCCCACAATATGACTCGCGAAGAGTTGGACCACGCGTGGCGGCTGATCCATTTGTTGTTGAGGGTGTCATGACGGCGGACGTTTTGAAGATCACGCCGAGCAAAGTTGATCCGAGAATGGCATTTTTGATGGAGTAATTGCATGCGCCCGCCGCGATCGAATTATGGGCGCGCTTTCAGGTAGGCGTTCCATTCCTCCAAACTGCCATTGAATGCGTTGAGGTCGACCGGACCGGTCACGCCGTCTCGGCGACCTTTATTGTGGTATTGCCAGAACAGCCAAGGTCGCCAGTCTGCAGATGGTTGTCGGACAATCGAACGGAGCCAGTATCCTTCGTTCTGAAAGGCACCCTTTATGTAATGCTCGTCGAATCCTCGCGTCAGATAAAGAATGGGACGTTGGCCATAATGTGCTTCGAGCGCGTCAAGCATCTGGTTCAGGTCTGCCCGAAACTGAGTGATG
Organism: uncultured Neomegalonema sp.; assembly: GCA_964641645.1. Lineage (GTDB taxonomy): Bacteria > Pseudomonadota > Alphaproteobacteria > Rhodobacterales > Rhodobacteraceae > JAHDDY01. The sequence goes on along the minus strand of CAZXMX010000033.1, from coordinate 5,213 downwards.
GGCGGGCGACCTTTGCAGTTTCCGCCGAACTCCAAATCGATGGCGACGGGTAGGATCTTTGGTTCTTTGGGAACGGTCGCGATGATGTGGGCAATCTGATCTTCAACGGGTCGGCAGAGCGTGTAGAAGTGATAGGCACCCCGTGGGAGGCCAATTGCTTTCGCCTGACCCCAATTGAAAGTGAAATCGGCGTCGGTCCAGTCGCCACCTTCGGTTGTTTTGATGTAGGTAAAGTGCGTTGCGTCTGGGGTCAGCGGAGCCCAGTTGATCTTGCCTTGATGATGGGAAACGTCTGTGCCCCGAACCGGGTAATCCCACGGCTCGTAACACCAATAATACGCGGCGAGGGCCGCGAAGCAAACTCCAGCGCTGACTGACGCGCCGACCAAGGGAGTGTCCCGAACTCTGTATATCTGCGTTGACCCATGCGGGTTTCAGGTATGGTCACGCATTGTAGCGTTCGTCGAAATGAAAGCGAACTGGTTCCGGGCAGCAAACCACTCCCTGACAGTGCGCCCGCTTTTCTCGAATTTTTGTATGGCTGAAATAGATCGGCTTCGTTGCGGCCTCGTCGGTCAGGAATGGTCCTCGTGTCTTGATCGATTTGAGGATTACGCGATTTAGGCTCTCAATCGCGTTTGTCGTGTAGATAATCTTTCGGATGGGGTGTAGAAGGCGAAGAACCGTCCGCACGGCCCACTTGGATGGCAACCGCCAAACCCGAAATTATCAATCCCGGCAGACCAGAGGCCCACCGTGCACTAACTTTTACCTCGGGCCACTCATTGGGGGCTGAGCAAATACGGGTGATCCGTATCGCACTCGCCATCGAAATTCAGAGCCTAAGGAGAAATCTGCACGTTGAAAGATAGAGATGCTTCGCCGTTTGCCGGGAACTCTCCGGGGCACGTCCACTCTAGTGGGCCTTCATACCCTGCGACATTGCCAGTGGATGGCACCGTAAGCGAGCAGGTGTAGCCGGGGAAGAGTTGGACGGGCGTGGCGACGGGCCCTGCAAGGGCCGTGTAAGCGGGTGTCGCATCGTTGACCGTTACGTCCGTCAATAGCGTGGGTGTCGGGTTGAGCATGATAATGCGGTAGGTCAAGGTATCACCGATATCACCGGTATTTGTTGTCCCTTCAGCCGAGTTCTTCGTGACGTTGCGAACGCGTTTCTGTAGCACCAGTTCACCGCCGCCAACACCGCCGCTGCCGATAGAGTCTGTGTTCGTCGCCAAGTGCGAAGCTGTTGTCCCAACGAAAGTTGTTGCTGCTTGCAGATCATATGAATAGGCTGCACCCGGACCAATTCCGGAGCTCGCCTGCGTCCTCACGATGAGGCAGATTGTTTGGTCCGCGATAACATTGACCGATGGTGCAATCACCTGATCGGGCGTTCCATCACAATTGTTATCTTCAAATATCGTGCTGTTAAACGCGCCTGAAGGATTCTCTGACGGATTAAGCAAGGAGAAGACAACGCTACCGGCGCTGGACCCAACGTAACGGTGCGAAAGTTCGATGACTTGTCCTGGTTGAACAGAGGCGGACTGATCTTGTGTCAACGAAGGTTCTGCGATCATACCCACGTTAATGTTGGCGTACGCACCGCCAACTGCAGGCGTAAACAAAAACGTCCCGTCGGATACGGTTGGATTTACTACCGAAGGCAATGCTGACGGCATCTCAGATACGACCGTATAGCCTGGATTGGGAACGACTGAGAATTGAAGTTGGCTCGGTGCGCCATCGGGTAGCACGGCGAACCACGTGCCGTCCGCATTCACGGATGTCGTCGTGAGCTGCGCTCCTGTTCCAACATCCGTAATGACGACCGACGCCAGATTCGATGGCAGTTCACCACCGTTGAGCAGGCCGTCATGGGCGACACCTCCACCAATTCCATTGTCGAGAAAGATATTGCCGGAGAGGAAGGCGAGAATAGAAGCACTGGCGGTATCGTCTTCTGATGGATTGGTCGATTTGTTTCCGGGGGTCGAGTCTGGATCTGCATGTTGCTGACTTGTAATCTCAGCCTCATTCAAATAGGGGCCATTCGGCAGGACGCGGGCGCGGATCATCAGAGATTTGGATGCGTTCACCGCGAGGCTTGGGATCGTCCAAAGGCCTGTTGTGGCATCATATGCGCCGCCCGAATTTTCTGAAAGATAGGTGTAGCCTGCGGGAAGTTGTTCCAAGACTTGGGTCTGCGCGGCATCATGCGGCCCCTCGTTCTTGATGGTGAGGGTGAAGTCGACAATGCCCTTCGCTGTCGCATCCGGACCGGTGACGATTTTCTCAAGACTCAGATCAGCCGTGCGAACGCGCGCGCTCGCGACCGGCGACGTCACGGCGAATACAAGACCTGCCGCCTGCGCAGTCATGCGGTTCGAGTAGACATTGAATGCGTCGTTACTGAGTGCCGTCATATTCAATGTAATGACACGAGCCGGCTGTCCTTGCAGAAAGGCTGGGCTTGTCGCCCGAAAAGCGGACACTTCACTCGGACTAGCGGGACAAGCGCCTCCCGTAAAACCAGAGCACCAAACCGTCGATCCGCCTGCTTGGTTCGACGGATCGTTTGGATTTTGGACGATCAATGTCGGATTTGTTTTCGTGTATTCAAAGACCTCACCCGATGTACCCGTTACGGAAACAAAACTTGCAATCCCGTCGAAATCGGTCGGAGGCGTTTGAGCGACATTCAGATTGGGCAAGATGTCGATCAAGACAATATTGTCAAAATCCGATGTCCCTGTGTTGGCATAGGTTAGTTCGAAACCAAAATCTCCATCTGGCTGAACCAGCTCAGGTGTCGGTACTTTATAGACTGAAAATCCTGCGGGGTTTAAGACGAGGATGCCGTAATCGTCGGACCTGACGCTCAAAGCAGAACCATCTGAGGGAGATGACGCAACGACCGTATTTACTGCTGAAGTTTGGTCGGGAGTCGTCGGTTTTACAATGACATCATAGGTGATTGGTGCCATCGCGCTGTTGATCTGTGTGCCCGGGAAATTCCAAACCAGCGTCGTCGTGCCGTCTGCATTGACAGCCGTTGACGCTGGTGGCGGGGAAGCGGAACTGAGGATGTAGCTAAACCAAGCGGGCAGCGTATCCGTGATCGTGACATCAGCGAACAAACCCGGCGGGGTAATGGGCGTCGTTGCAGACGGTTGCAGCGTAAAGGTCAATTGATCCCCAGCGAGAACCTGATCGTCGCCGCTGGGATGTGTATCCTTGCTGACCGCCGTTGACACCTTGGTTAAGAACAGACGATCGCCGAAGCTTCCGAGCGCCGTTTGTTCATTGTAGGGTGTGCCGTCGAACCAATTTCCATTGGTCAATTGGTCATACTTAAACGTACCCCATTCCGCGACATACGTTCCAACCGGATTATCGAGCGCGGTGTAACGGACAATGAGACTCGTCAGCGTTCGGGTGCTGGCGCCGCCTGGTGCTGAAAAGTGCGGCGTCGAAGCGCGCACTTTTGTGACCGCTGCTGCGCCGCCCGGAACGGAATTGATGTCGGAATACCAGCCGTCGGGCGAGTCAGAGTCGTCACAAAAGGATGAGGCACCGAACGAGCCGGTTCCATACTGAATGGTAAAGGGTGCCTGCCCGCCTTCGTAGGTTCCGTCAAAGTGCATCTTCGCACCTTGGCCCGGCGTTATTTCTGCAATCCGCTGGGTCGTGTTGTCGAAGGTCGTACAGAACGAAAAATTATCGTAACCGGTTTTCGTAAGCCAATTTCGATTGAATTGGTAATGCCGCGTGGCAAAGATTTGTCCCGGCAATACATAGCCATCGCCCGAGCGACGAGACGTCTGACCTGGTAGGAGGGAAAAGCTATTGTGGTCTGCGTGGTTGTAGAACCAGCGTCCGCCATTTCCATCCCTCGCAATAAAAGATCGAACGTTGTTGGCAAGAGACGGCTCGACGTTAGACTGCCCGCTGATACTCACGGCGTTGAGTTGGCTGTATTCATTTCGAATAGAAAGTTCACCGCCTGCGTCTTGAATGTCCTGCATCGGAATCCATACGACCATGTTCCCAGCGACAAGATCGGTTCTGTTTGCAGGAAGACCACCGCCGTTTCCCGAGTTCGTCGGTTGATGGTTGCCAGTCAAATCCGCACCGGTAATCGTGACGTTTGTCGTCCCGCCACCCGAGGACGGAACGGAACAGTCAATTGTTCCGGAGTTCCAAACCGAACGTTCGAGGATGCCAGCGCCTGGCCCGCCTGGCCCTCCATCTTGGGTGCGCACATTGCCGCGTGCGATCTGAGACCAAAGATGAAAACCGGAAATGCCGTAGTTTGGTTCGCAAGCATCAGCAAGTGCGCCGGGCCAAGATTGCCCTGGAGCCGCCTGAAACAGTCTTGCGTTCGGTGAAATTCCCGTCAAATCGTCGGTAAATGAGATCGGCGCGGTGACCAGTTCGTTTCCTTTGGCCTCGCCATCGGCGGTGACCATGATCGGAAAGACATAGACGACACCGTCTTCGCCGTTGGGGCCATCGCGCAGGCCGATCAACCGTGTATGGCCATCTTTAATCAGATCGAGTTTTGGCGCTGCCGAAACGGTATCGGTCGAACCCGGAAAGGCTTGTTGAGCGGTCTGATCACTCTCGACACTCGCCGTGAGCATCGAAACGGTACTCCCGTTTGGGCGGTCCGCCGCGACTTTGGCCGGCATGGCATACAAAACTTGAGAACCGTCACCGACATCACCAACATTACAGACCACGGAGTAGCCGGATGTCGCGGTCCCAGAAATGCTCGACGGCGGCGAGACACCTGTTTCTCGACAGAATGCAGGTAGAGACAAATCCAACCCCGGAGCGACGTTCAATCTCAACAGAATATTTGTTGCGTCGCCGCCCTGAACTAATACTTCAAATTTATAACTAATGATGTCGTTCGTTCTGATAAACGCGTTCGACACACCGCTGTCATTTCCCGGCGCATCATTTGAATCAAAAGGTCCTACGCCGGTTTCTCGGGAAAAGTTGACCGAGACGTTTGTTGATGCTTCGGCGAATTGTGCAAAACCCGCAGCGATCATGAAAACAAGCCCAGAGGATATCGATTTCAACATGCTCTTTCCACGTAAAACGTTTCCCGTTCACTCGGTTCTTCATGGAAAAAGGAAATTATGTTGTAAGAAAATTCGCTGCCACGGCCCAAAAGATTATGGATTTGTAAACCCTTG
>CAZXMX010000032.1:13792-22255 GCA_964641645.1 uncultured Neomegalonema sp. | reverse complement strand
AATTCACGCACGATCATGATGTCGAGGCCCGCAACCAAATCGCGCTTGAGCGACGAGGCATCGGCGAGCGCATCAAAGCACATCGCCGGGCGCAGGTTCGCAAACAGCTCCATCTCTTTGCGCAGACGCAGCAGCCCACGTTCCGGCTTGATTGAGAAATCGAGGTTATCCCATTTCGGCCCACCAACGGCACCGAGCAAAACGGCATCGAAATCAAACGCCTTTTTCATGGTGTCGTCGTGCAGAGGAACGCCATGCGCGTCGATGGCCGCACCGCCCACCAGATCGGTGTCGGTGGTGAACGGCGTGCCAGAGGCTCCGGAAACCCAGTCCACGACGCGTTGCACCTCAACCATGACTTCTGCGCCAATCCCGTCACCGGGAAGGATAAGCATCGTAGGGGCGTTCGACATCGTGGGGTCTCCGATAGTGGTGTTAAAAACGCCGCAGGATTAGCGGATTGCGGCGCAAGGGTAAAGATCGAGCGTAGGCGCGGGGGCGCTCACAATTCTATGCGTCGTAAGCCGCGATCACCGTGATTTCGACTTTGAACTTGGGCGCGGCGAGTTTGGCATCGCCGCAGGCGCGGGCCGGTGCCGCTCCCTCGGGGACCCAAGCATCCCAGACCGCGTTCATTTCGGCAAAATCGGCCATATCATCGAGCCAGATAATCGCTTGCAGGATGTTCTCTTTGGAACTGCCTGCTTCGGCGAGCAGCTTATCAACACTGGCAAGGCAATCTTTCGTTTGTTCAGCGACGCTCGCGCCTTCGCCGACTTGACCCGCCAAATAAACCGTTCCGTTGTGCTTGACGATCTGGCTCATACGCTGGTTGGTGTGGAAGCGTTCGATCATGGTGCGTCCTCCTCTTAAGCCCCGGCTTTTGCAGCCGAGCGATTTTTGTTCGGGCGACGGCGACGGTTAGGCCGCGCGCCTTCGGGTTTCGCGCCAGCAGGGCGCTTCGCCTGAACCGGACGCTTGCCCGCAGGCTTTGCACCCGGTTTGCCGTTTGGCTTGCCAGCCGTTTTCGCCGGCCTGTCGCGGCGAGGCGGTCGTTGCTGTTGGACGACCTTTGGTTTGCGCGCGTTCTCCAGATTGGGTGTTTTCAGGATTTCGACGCCTTCGGGGGCAGGCAGAACCGGGACTTCTAATTTGATCAGTTTCTGAATATCGCGCAGGTAGTATTGCTCCTCGGGATCACAGAACGAGATTGCGAGACCATCGCGCTCTGCCCGCGCGGTACGGCCAATCCGATGGACGTAAACTTCCGGAACGTTCGGCAGTTCGAAATTGATGACGAGGCCAATACCTGGCACGTCAATGCCGCGCGCGGCAATATCGGTAGCCACGAGGACAGGGCATTTCCCCTCGCGGAAGGCATTCAGCGCCCGCTCCCGTTGGTTCTGCGACTTGTTGCCGTGGATGGCGGAAGCGGTCAGGTTAGACCCCTCCAGCCGACGTACGACGCGGTCGGCCCCGCGTTTCGTTCGGGTGAAGACAATAACCTGCTTGTCTTTGTGCTTCTTGATCAGCGCGATGATCGCAGGGATTTTGTTGTCTGAAGTTAGGTGAAGCACACCTTGTTCGATCTTGTCGGCAGTCTTGGAAACCGGAGCGACAGCAACTTCTTCGGGGTTGTGCAGATGCTCGCGAGAGAGGTTCTTGATCTCTTTCGGCATCGTGGCGGAAAACAACAGTGTCTGGCGTGTTTTAGGGCAGGCTGAAATAATCCGTTTGATCGCTGGCAAGAAGCCGATGTCGAGCATTTGGTCGGCTTCATCGAGGATCAGCGTCTCAACATCGTCGAAGCGCAGGCAGTTTTGATCCGCGAGATCGAGCAAACGGCCAGGGGTCGCGACCAGAATATCGAGACCGCGTTTCAGCGCATTTTTCTGCTGACGCATCGAAACACCGCCCACTACGCAAGCGGAGATAATGCTGAGACCCTTGGAATAGGTCCGCACGGACGCATGGATTTGCGCAGCCAGCTCTCGCGTTGGTGAGACGATTAGCACTCGCACGCTGCCGGGGCGAATATGCGTCTGGTTGCGGTTTAGTCGCTGAATCAAGGGCAGCGTAAACGCGGCGGTCTTGCCGGTTCCGGTCTGGGCGAGGCCGACCACGTCGCGGCCTGCGAGAATCACTGGGATGGCTTTTGCTTGGATGGGAGTGGGCTTGGTATAGCCTGCTTCGGTCAAGGTCTTAAGGATCGGCGCATCGAGGCCGAGGGTATCAAAGGTCAAAGACGTCTCTTTTTCTATGTTGAGGTCTTCCCAACACACATAACCGTTTCCACGCCTCACAGGCGCGTTTCAGGTTAATGCGGGAGGGAGGCCCGGCTATTTTGGGTGCATTCCGTCGGTATGCCCGCCAAAATGCTCGGTACCGACCGAGGGTAACCCTAGGTCGATGGGCAGCTTATGCTCATGTTGCAGATGCGAAGTCAAGGAAAGGTTGTCGATGTCAGATGATTCTCTGGATACGCGGTCTCCCCCGAGCTTGTGGACAGGTCAGGCCTTACACTTTGTTTCATTGGTTGTTTTGCTCATTGTGCTCTCGGCACTGTGGAGCACGCTCGGGCGTCCGTTTCCGACGTTCTTCTGGACCGCAGCGATGGTTCCGATTGTCCATCAGCTCTTCGTTTGGGTGGCATGGCGATTGGAACTGAGGTCTTCGTTGATCAGCAATCAGATTGGTTTCAACGGATACCTCGCCTTCTTCTTCATGCTGTTCTGTGGAAGATTCGTAACACTGATCGTCTTGGCTTGGTTAGATCGAGACACTCTGAACCTACACCCCAACGTTCAGGTCTTTTTGGCCACAGCGCTCGCAATCCCCGGACTATATGCCGTCTATAGCGTGAAGCGATATTTCGGGTTGGCGCGGGCTGCGGGTGGGGATCATTTCGAGGCGCGATATCGAGACATGCCACTGGTGAATGAAGGCATCTTCCGTTTCACAAATAACGGAATGTACGGCTTCGCATTTCTCGTTTTTTCGGCGATTGCTGTCGGCTTTGGATCATCCGCTGCACTGGTGATTGCCGTCTTCAGTCATGCCTATATCTGGGTGCATTTTTATGCGACCGAAAAGCCGGATATGGATTTTATCTACGGGCCTCAGTGACCCAATGCCTGCGATGATGGCAGGAGAGCTGATTACCCAGACCATCGCTTCACCGCACCGGAAACATTGTCCATCCCCCCTTCAACGAGGGCTTTGGCGAGGATGCGGTTTGGGTTGGTTGGGGGCGGAAAAGTGATGGCGCTGGCCAGTGATCGCTTAAATCCGAACCGTCCGTAGAACGGTTCATCTCCGATCAGGACGCAACGTTTCCAGCCGAGCGCAACGGCGCGCTCCAACCCTTCGAGGATCAGCATGGCACCAATGCCTTCGCCTTGACGTGTTGGGTGCGCTGCCACGGGGCCGAGAAGCAGTGATGCTTCCGGCGAGTCGCCGATTTGGATGGGCCAAAACCGGATTGTTCCGGCGAGCGTCGCCATCGCGTCATCATCGCGGGCGGTCAGGCACAGCTCGCGGATAGGCTCTGTGTCTTCGCGCAAGCGATAGGATGAAAGCCCTGTTCTCCCCGGCGCAAAGGCCGTGTCGAGCAAGGCTTCAATTTCCCAATGATCATCCGGCTGTTCCGGGGCGACGACGATCACGACTTTTAATCCAGTGTGACCCAACGCGACCAAGCATCTGGTGCACTGCGCTTCTCGCGCATTTTTCCGGGGACCGCCTCGGCGTTGTCCGATGTGTTTGGAAACAGGAAGATCGCGCCGAGTAGAACATCTGTCGCTTCGATCCCCAACATGGTGAAGGCTTCGGCAGTGCCAAGCGCTCCTCCGCTGGACCAATAACTCGCGATGCCGCGCTCGGTTGCGGCCAACATCAAGGTTTGGATCGCCGCTGACCCCGCCGCGATATGCTCCATATTGAAATCATTGGCCTGCCAGCCATCTTCCGACGGTTCGGGCAACCAAGTGACGAGCAACAACGCATCTGCCACCGCAAGCATGTTGGCGATCTTACCCGGCGGTTTTGGAATTTCGGAGAGCCGAGGCAAAAGCGCACGGCAGGCAGGCGCATCCAGCATGGTAAACCGCCACGGCTCGACGACTGGGTTGCCTTGCTCCCGTGCCGCATAGGCGGGTCGGTGAAACGGGGCCCAACCAGCGGCTTCAACCAGTTCTTCGATCACCGCGCGATCGAGTCCGTCTGGCGGCGCGGGGCGTGCGGGATCGCCTAGCATTTTGACGGTCTTGCGATTGCGGGCGGCTGTTTCAACATTGCTCATGCCCTAAAGCTAAAGCACCCTGTCGAAATACGGAATCGAAATTCGCACTTTTACTGAACCTCTGAGTCCTCTGTGGAGGGGGCTTCGTTCTCTTCGTCTTCATCAATGTCATCGCAGATTTGGCGTAAGGCTTGCCATTCCGCCTCTGACAAAATGGGTTCGGCACCCTCTCCAATCGCGGCGGCGGTTAGCATGGCCTCTCGCTCAGAAAAGCTGGGGTGCGAGGCCATATAGCCACCGAACAACTGGCCATCGCCGACGTCTTCGCGCATGCGAGAAAAGAACTTGGCCATCTCTGCGCTGGAGGCGTTGGCAGCGGCCATCCGCTCGACAGCGAATTGATCGGCTTCGCGTTCCGCGTCGCGCGTGTTGCTGGCCGTGACGAGTTGCTCACTTAAACCGGCCATCATGCCGGCCCCAGCGAAATCTCCAAAGAATAACCCAATCACACCCGCTGATGCGGAAGAACGCATCGCTCCTTTTAGGGGGTGTTGTAGTTGAACATGCCCGATTTCATGTCCCAGAATTCCAGCGACCTCATCGGGTGACTCGGCTTCTTCGATCAAAGGATAGAAAATCAACACGCGACCACCGGGCAGCGCGACAGCGTTGACGATTGGCGAACTCACCACGCTGGCTCGAACCGGGATTCGAAGATCGACCCCCTTCGTGAGTTGAGCGGTCATTTTGGCGAGCGCCGCGTCGCCGTCTGGAGTGGTGCAAGTTTCGCCGACGAGTCCAACCTCGGAAATGAGGGTCTCGACTTGTTCGCCCAGAGAAATTTGCCGCTCAATCGGAATCATCGCGGCGATCTGTGGTGCCAAAGCCGGTATCGCGACAAAAACGATGAAGGCCATGGCCCCAATCGCAGCACCGGTCCAGCCGAGCGCTCGGGTAATCGCCTTGCGATTGGCAGGCGGACGTTTGTCGACGCGGGGGTGTGCGGACCTTAGGGTTTTGACGGCGCCTCGATCCTCGATCCTTAGTCGCTCATCGGATTGAAACGACGGCGTGACTTCGATCATACCGGCTTCACGGGTCGTGCCGGGAACCCGGCGCAAACTCTCATAATCCCACGCCGCCAGCCTTCCGGCGCGTCCGAAAATGCCCAGCTCGTCGGAGCCGATTTCGATTTCAACTCGATGCGGGCGCGCGGTCTCACCGTCGAAATAGGTGCCCGACCAGCGCGCCATTAGAAGCCACCAATATCAAGAGCGTCCGCGAAACCTTCACTCTCGACTTGATCGTCTCGTGTTCGTTGTTTGACTTGGTTGACCGAAATAAGGTTGTGAACCACGGTCCCTCTGCAGATGTAAGTGTGCAGGCGCCTGAAATGAATCAATCCGGCGAGCCAAAGGCTGAACAAAATCATTCCGCCATAGAAAAAGTAGATGCCCGCATAAAAGGCGATTTGAGCGCCCAAGTTTGAGAAACTCCCGGCTTGGAGTTGATCATTGAACGAAGTGATATCCTTCCCGTCGATCATCAGGGCGGCGGACATCGCCATGAACATCACAAGCCCCAAAGCAATCGAGATGGGGACAATCAATAGCAGCCAGTACCCGCAATAGGCGGCAAACGGCTTGAACGTCGTACCCCAGGTCAGATGCGATTCAAAGTAGGCGGAATGCAGTCTGCGCGACGAGAGAATCGTCGCGATCTCGCGGGATTTGTAACGAAGATAAAACGGATAGACCAGCAACGCGGGAATAACGGCGAGGCCTAGCAAGGCCTGAAGCTTCAACGCGAGTGCATTTTTTCCGGTCTCCTCCGCCTGAGCGTCTAGCGAACCAAAGAATTCACTGCTGAACCCTCCACCGGCATGGAAACCGAGTGCGATGAGTCCCGTCAGGGCCACGCCAGTCAACCAAGGCAGCATCCAATGAGCCGTTAGATGGCGCAGCGACCCTTCGGGCGGCTGAAACTGAAATCGCGCGTCGCCATACAACATGTGCGTTGTCATCACCTTCTCCATCGCCATACGTTTGTGCGGTGTGAGAAAGCCAAGCGACAAAATTTGAACAAGGGTCCAAAGAATCCAGAGACCCGCGTATTTGACGGCAGACCCATCCATGCCAAATCGAATACCCCGCCACTTTGTCCGCAGCATTTTATATCGTCTTGCTCGATAGACGGCGAAGGCGACGAGCGGCGATAGGATAATCGGGAAAAGGAAGACGGACAGATCGTAGTCCTGCCATGCCGCGAGATGAAGAAAGCTCAACCCCAAATTCGCAGCCCCAAACCAGACCGCGAGGATGACAATTGCGATCATCGATCCGATGAGTAACTCAAGCGGCGTGCCCGTGTATTCAAACCCGTCGCCGTCCAATCTCGTTTCGCGCCAAATAAGCCGGCGCTGCTCGGTCTTCATCCAAAACCGATAGATGGTTAGGGTGAGCAGCGAGAGAACTCCGCCCTTGAAGATAATCCCTTGCAACGTATCGGAGACAGGGCGTTGTCGATCTTCCGCGAAAAGCAGACGGACGGGTGGGCTCTTTAGAGTTGGTCGCTTGTGGCTACGCCGAGGTTGATAAGTATCAGGCGGGACGAGATCTCCCGGTCCGCGTGGTTCGGTTAGCAGTGCATCAGTCATAGGCTCGATCCCTCTCGAAACCTTACGATAGCCTACGACCGTTAATTGTGGATGCAAATTTCGACGAACACCCGGAATGCGCTATCAGGGTGTTGTCGAGAGGCTTCTTTAGTTCAAAGCCTGCAACAGTCCGATGCTGGGTTGCCCGTCGGCGGCAAAGCCAGAGGCGCTTTGAAAAGCAGCGATGGCTGCGCGCGTTTGCGGCCCTGCAACCCCGTCGGGTACCCCAGCGTTAAAGCCCCGTTCATTGAGGCGTTGCTGGATCAGTCGAACCGAATCTCGCCCGAGCGTCTCGCGCCCTTGAGATGCTTGCTCCACGCGCTGCAACAGCTTTGCCGAGGCATAGCCGTCAGCGGGAATTCCACGAGACCGTTGAAAACTGCGCATTGCAGCACGACTATCAGGGCCGAGGATTCCATCGACGCCGTTGGTATCAAAACCCATCCGAGTCAACGTGGCTTGCAGGTTCTTTTTCTCGGTGCGTCCCAAAGGTCGGTCGTCTTTGGGCCAGTTCACGTTTAGTGGGCCCGCTCCTGCGATCCGGTTACCGAGATGAGCAACGCCCAGCGCGTAGGACGTTGAGTTATTATATTTTTTGATGACCCCAAAATTGTGAAAAATCATAAAGGCAGGGCCGTTTGCCCCGGCAGGAATGACCACGGCGGCGGGGCCAAAATCTGGCACAGGCCGTCCACTTTGTGTCGTCACGCCTTTGGCGTTCCATTCCGCTGCCGATAGTTTGTTGTTACGGCGCAGCTCATAAGCATCGATGGAGCGCGGGACATTCACCGGGATGAACGCAGGCTGTCCTGTGCGCCAGCCGCTTTTTTTCAGGTAGTTTGCAGCACTCGCCAGCGCATCTGTAGGATCATCCGACCAAATATCGCGACGTCCGTCGCCGTTAAAATCGACGGCCAGAGCATTGTAACTGGTCGGAATGAACTGAACATGGCCCATCGCGCCAGCCCATGATCCTAGCATTCCCGAAGCGGGAACATCACCGTTTTGAATGATCTTCAGCGCGCCAACGAGCTGCTCTTCAGCAAATTTTTGCCGTCGCCCGTCAAATGCTAACGTTGATAACGATCGGATAATCGAAAAATCGCCATAACCAAAGCCATAGGCGCTTTCCAAACCCCAGATGCCCAAAACGACATTTGAGTCGACGCCATAGGCCTGTTCGATCCGTGCTAGAAGCGCAGTGTGCTTGGCCTGTTTTTCCCGGCCATTTTTTACCCGGCTCGCGGAGACCGCGCTGTCGAGGTATTTCCAAATAGGCCGAGAAAATTCGGGCTGCTTGCGGTCAAAGTTTAGAATTTTTGGGTTGGGCGTGACACCGGCAAACGCCGTATCAAACACATCGGCGCGAATGCCTTGCGAAAGCGCTTTCCCTCGAAAGTTGGTCTTCCAGCGTTCAAATTCTTGCTGTTGTTCGAAGGTCACCGTTGCGGTCTGCGCATAGGCTGGCACGGTGGACAGACCCAACAGGGCAATAAGGGCGGCAAAGAAAATCGAGCGCATAACACTCTCCTGATCGTTCTCAATCATGTTGGGCATGAAGCCCGTT
>CAZXMX010000032.1:0-13692 GCA_964641645.1 uncultured Neomegalonema sp. | reverse complement strand
TTGGGCATGAAGCCCGTTCGCTGGCCGACCGAGTTGATCCCGGTTCAGGTTTTGACACGTCTCACAGTCAGTAGCGGAAGTCCGAGGTCAGTTTCAATTCTCTTTCGCGTGTTTTTAACCGGTTCACGCATCACGCGCATGGAAAAGGCCGTCGCATGAAGAAGGGTATCAGCATCTGTCATCACGCCGACATGCCCTTTCCAAAACAACATATCGCCGCGTTGTAAGTCGTTAGCGGACGCTTCTTCACCAAAATCCCGCAGCATATCACTGTCGCGAGGGGCCGAAATTCCGGCCCTTGCCATCGCAACTTGCATCAGGCCTGAGCAATCAATCCCTGCCGCCGTTTTTCCTCCCCAAACATAGGGGGCGTGTAGGAAGGTCTCAGCGACGGCTACCCAATCGGATGCTACATGTTCGATGGGTACAAGATGCTGTATCGGCAGGAACAGCTCGCCAAGGACGGCAAATTCGTCGTTCAACGCTGAAGGTGCCACGAGCGACGTCATCCACAGCGCGGCGACGGGTTCAGTCTTGATGTCTGCTTTCGGATAGAGGTGCGTGGTTGGAACGGCGACCGTGTGCGTAGCCTCGCTGATCTCGGTCGACAAGGCGGCTTGCGGAACATACCCGACATACCCGTCACGCCGGGACTGTCCCCAAACCCAGCCTTCTGAAACGTCGTAGGCATCGAAACGCTCGCCGTAGAGAAGCACAGTATCCACGCCGACGTCGGTATTCGGAGCCGGGCGCAGTGGAATAATCGCGGCCTTTACCTGCATCGGTGTCGGAGCAACGAACCGAGCAGAGTCGACAAGCCCCTGCAAATGCGCTGCGGCGAGATCCGCCCGCGCGGCGGTTAGCCTGCGGTCCGCCCCTCGAAGAAAATCCGATCCGTCAGGCACAACGATCCTCGATCATTTTGTACACAGCGAGCGCGGCCTGACACTCTCCGCCCATTGGGCGGCCTGGCTTGGCGCTTGGTGCCCAACCATAGATATCGAAATGCGCCCATTTTTGGGGGTTGCTGACGAAACGGCGTAAGAACAACGCCGCCGTAACCGCCCCGGCCATACCGCCGCTCGGCGCATTCGTGATTTCGGCGACCTTGCTGCCGATGACTTTCTCATAGCCGTCCCACAGAGGCATTCGCCAAACGGGATCATCTATTGCCGCTCCTGCCGCGGCAATATCAGCCGCCAGCGTATCATCATCGGTAAACATCGGCGGCAAATCAGGACCAAGTGCCACACGCGCTGCACCTGTGAGGGTCGCCATGTCGACAATCAGGTCCGGGTCTTCTGAGGAGGCCTCGACCAACGCGTCGCCAAGAACCAAGCGCCCTTCAGCATCGGTATTTCGGTTTTCAACAGTGACGCCATTGCGCGCGGTCAGAACATCACCCGGTCGAAAGCTGTTGCCAGCGACGCTATTCTCAACGGCAGGGATTAACACCCGCAGTGTGACAGGCAGCTTCGCATCCATGACCATTGAGGCAAGACCAAGCACACTGGCAGCACCGCCCATGTCTTTTTTCATCAACAACATCGAATTGGAGGGTTTGATATCAAGCCCGCCGGTATCAAAGCACACGCCCTTGCCCACGAGCGTAATCGTGGTTTTTGCGTCTGGCCCTGACCATCTCATGTCGATTAATCTTGGCGCTTGCTCTGCTGCGCGTCCAACGGTGTGAATCATCGGATAATTTTGAGCCAACAGGTCATCGCCAATGATCGCCTCGACATCGGCACCCGCGATGTTGGCAACAGACCGAACCGCTGCCTCAAGGACTTCTGGCCCCATATCTTGAGCAGGCGTATTGATTAGATCGCGGGCGAGGCCCATCCCGGACGCCATTCGTTCAATCCGCGCAGAATCAATATCCACCGGGGGGATCAGCTGCGCCGGAGCGCGCTTAGGCTCGGATTTATAAAGGTCGAACGCATAACTCCCAAGCAACCACCCCAATGCCGCCCGCTCCAAGTCGATACTGGTGCCTGCAATCGGTTCAATTCGGTAAGTTCCCTCTGGCAAGACAAAGGCGAGATCGCCGAAAATGCGCCCTTCAGCCCCTCCTTTGCCCAAGCCAAATGCGACGCCTGCAATCACGCCATCATCGCCCGGAATGATGAGGTTCGCGCCGCGCTTGCCGGAGAAACCCTGTGCGTTCACCCAGGTTTTTTGCGCTTTGGCTAAGCCTCCCAACCAGGGATCGATCAATTCGGAGGTGACGGGCCATACCGGGATTGCACCGTCTTTGGCATCGGCAAAGCAGGGCATCGGGCGGATAGAATAAGGCACGGGCTTCCTCGCGGTGAAAAGCTTTCTGCGAGGTCATAGAAGATCAAGGAGTTGGCGGCAATGTTTGCGCCGAGGCCGCTTGCCTTCAAATCGCCCTTCCTTGTTAACGTCCCAGTGACTCTGTTCGGTCAATCTCCGTTTCAGACCGGTGTGAGTCGCATACCGGCAGAGATACAGCCGAAAGGTCCCTGCAATGCTATATTCTACTTTGCGTCGTCCAATCACAGCGATGCTATTGTTGGGAACGCTCGCCAGTTGTGGAGCCGTTGATAACACGTTGTTTTCAGGGGATAGCACGTTCGCTCAATTCCCGGGGTCCTCGAAAGAGGGCAACAACTTTGACAGCAATCCTAAAAAGCTGGCGAAAGTTGAAGATCCGCGGGTCTTTTTGACGACGGCGGCGGAAATTTCAGAAAAAGAGCAAAAATACGAAACGGCAGCTGCTCATTGGGGGCGCCTTTACGGAACAGACACGAAAAATGTCAAATACGCGCTGAAGGCCGCGGAAAACCTAAGATATATCGGTCGGCACGAAGATGCGGAACGTATTTTGCGCCAGACGCTTCGCGCGCATCCGAACAACGTTGATCTAACGGAAGAATTGGCCAAAACGTTGATCGCCTCCGGTCGTTTACGGGAAGGTGCGGCAAGCCTAACGAGCCTCGCCGAAGCGCCGGGAATGCCGCAGGAACGGGTTTCCAAACTACGTTCTGCGATTGGTGTTGCGTTTGACCGCTCAGGTAATCACGAGCAGGCACAAACCAGTTATGCTCTTGCACTGCGGGCCGATCCTCTGAACGCGATTGCTCTCAGTAACCTCGGGTTGAGCTATGCTTTGAGCGGCGATCTTGATCTGGCCGAACGAAAACTGCGCGAAGCGCTTATTGCTCCGAATGCGAGCATTCAAGTCCGTCAAAACTTGGCAATGGTCCTTGCTCTTAAAGGGGACGCTAGGGCAGCGGAGCGCCTCGCGAAGCAAGACCTTCCCCCCAAACTGGCTGCGCGCACGGTGAACTATTACAGCAATATCGGCGATCAGTCTGACGTCTGGAGCGACGCTGCCGCGCAATAGCGGTTCACTCAGGATTGATGAAAGCTAACGAAATTAACCTGTGCCCCTTTAAGGGCGCAGGTTTTTCAATTTTATGCATGGCATAGGTATTCGTTTGCGACTTTGTTAACGAGTTCGACTGTATTGTTAAGGCTGGGGACGTGAATAAGAGACGGAAGAGGGACGATGCTAAAACGCTTCTTGAGGGACGAACGGGGAGGTACCAGCATTGAGTACGCGTTGCTGGCAACCATGTTAGCCATCACAGTTTTGGCGGCTGTGCAGTCGGTCCACGAGGGGACAAAAACGTCTTTCGAGAACGCTGGGGCTGGGATTGCAAGCGGTAATGCCGAGGCACCGCAATAAGGTTGCATCTGACGTTCCAACCAAAGACTTGATACACTTTTGCTATTCCGCCGCAAGGTTCAGGAACCCACCCGACTGCCGTTCCCAAAAACCGGCGTAAAGGCCTCCAGATGACAGCAAGTCGTCATGGTTGCCATCTTCTACAATCCGGCCAGCATCCATCACAATGATGCGGTCGAGATGCGCGATCGTACTCAATCGGTGCGCAATCGCGATGACGGTTTTACCGCTCATCAGTGACGCTAACTCCTCTTGAATTTCAGCTTCCACCTCAGAATCGAGTGCTGACGTTGCTTCGTCCAAGACGAGGATAGGGGCATCCTTGAGAATGGCCCGCGCGATGGCGATCCGTTGGCGTTGCCCACCCGACAATTTTACCCCTCGCTCTCCAATGTGCGCGTCGAAGCCTTTACGCCCGTCGCGGTCTCTGAGGTCTTCGATAAACGCATCGGCCCGCGCCATCCGAGCTGCTTCAAGCGGATCACCCTCACCATTCGAGCCATAGAGGATATTGTCGCGAGCAGATCGATTGAACATGGCAGTGTCTTGCGTGACCATTGCGATTTGCTGACGCAAGCTTTCTTGCGTCATCGTTCGCACGTCATGACCATCGAGCGTGATGCTGCCATCTTCCACGTCATAGAGACGCAGCAACAGGCTCACGAGCGTCGATTTTCCCGCGCCTGACCGTCCGACCAACCCCACCCGGGTGCCCGGTTGAATCGTCAGATCAAGGTTGCGAACGCCGCCGGTGTCTCGACCATATTCGAAGGTTACATCGGCGTACCGGATCAGGCCGTTAGCGCGCGGCAAGGCAAGCGCATCTGGCTTATCGGTGATCTCGTGCGGCACTGAGAGTGTCGAGGCTCCGTCCTCAACGATACCGATGTTCGAGAAGACACCGAGAGCCGACCAAGCGACCCAACCGCTCATCTGGGTCGCACGTAAGATCAAGGCGGCAGCTGCGCCGAGATCTCCGATAGTGGCGCTGCCAATCTGCCACAGCCAAACCGCCATTCCGATAATCAATAAGGCGCCAACGGCATTCAGAAACGCGAGACCCAGCCGCATGGCGACCGCGATGCGCCCGAAAACGAGCGCAGCATCACGAAACTCGACCAGTCCCTCACGGGCAAAGTCCTCTTCACGACCCGCATGGGCAAAGAGCTTGACGGTTGCCATGTTGGTGAAGCTGTCGACAAAGCGCCCGTTCACCGCCGCTCGTTTCTCGGCGCGTTCTTTGGAAGCGATACGAATCCGGGGTAAGCAATATGCGACCCAGAACACGTAGATCGTCACCCAAATGGCCGTCGCAAGGGCGAGCCGCCAGTCCACGGCGGCCAACACAGCGCCCATGCCGATAACGTAGGCGAGCAACAGCCCAATTGATCCAATAGTGTCGAGCATCGCTTCGATAACAGCGGTAAATGTTTGCATCTGTTTCGAGGCAAGACGTCCGGCGAAATCATCCTGAAAGAAATTCAGACTTTGCCCTAGCGTGTGCCTATGCAATCGCCAGAGCAGGCGTGGACCAAGGTTAGGCCCAATGGCCAGACTCATCATCGCACTTTGCAGCGCATAAGCCAGTGGTCTTGCCAAACCGAAAACCAGTGCGGCCCCGATTAGCGGCCAGAGGTTCTCGGCCAAAAATCGTTCGCGACCGCTCTCCGCCGCCATATCGACGAGCGCGCCCAGATACCACGCAGCCCAGACGTCTAAAAAACCGAAGACGACGGTTGCCGCGGTGAAGAGCAGGACGACGCTTCGAAACTCCCACAGCGCCCAGCGCATAAAGGCCCCCAATGCCTTGGGCGGCACCGGTTCGCCATCCGGTTGGAACGGCGGGAAGGCATTCTCAAAGGGACGAAACAAGCGCATGGGAGACGATATGGTGCGCCAATCAAGCTCTGCTAGGTTCGCAGCGCAGGTAGCCCCACACCCGTTGCTTCAAAGCCGCCATCGGCGGCAATGATTTGCCCTGTGATAAAGCTCGCTTCATCTGAGCATAAGAACCATATTGCGTTCGCAATCTCTTCTTCGCTCCCATAGCGGTTGAGCGGTAACGCGTCGTGATAGGCGGCGATGATCTCCGGCGTGTGCACGGCCATGGCCAGTTTTGTCGCGACGGGGCCGGGGGCAACAGCGTTGGCCCGAATACCAATCTCCCCGAGCTCCGCTGCTTGTTGCAGCGTGAGTTGAATGACAGCAGCCTTCGAGGTGCCGTAAGCAACTCGCAATGTGCTCGCGCGCAGCCCAGAGATTGAGGCGATGTTGACGATGGCCCCGCCGCCTGTCGCTTGCATCAACGGGATCGACGCTTGTGAGGTTAGGAAAACGCCATCGAGGTTGGTGGCCATTATCGTCCGCCACCGCTCAAACGTCGTTTCAGCGATGGGCCCAAAATCGGCGACCCCAGCATTATTCACCAGCGCGTCCAGCCGCCCAAAATGTTTCTCTGTCTCGCCGATATAGTCGCTGACCTGGTCGGGTTCGGACACATCGGCGACGATCGGCATCGCCGCGTTGAGGCCTTGCGCGACTTTGGTGAGTTCCTCGCCGTCACGGTCGACCATGACGACCTTCCAACCTTCACGCAAAAATCGCTGCGTTGTTGCGAGGCCAATCCCTCGCGCTGCACCCGTGACCAGCGCTACTTTCTCAGACATGCTTTACTCCGCCGCCAAATCTAAAAAACCACCGGATTGCCGCTTCCAAAACCCGGCGTAAAGACTCTCCGCTGCCAGCAGGTCTCCGTGACGACCTTGCTCTACAATGCGGCCTTGATCCATCACGATAATCCGGTCGAGATGAGCAATGGTGCTCAGGCGGTGGGCGATGGCGATGACTGTCTTGCCTTCCATCAAGGATGCAAGCTCGTCTTGGATTTCCGCTTCGACTTCTGAGTCGAGCGCAGAGGTTGCTTCGTCCAGCACAAGGATCGGTGCGTCCTTCAGGATGGCGCGGGCAATGGCGATCCGCTGGCGCTGGCCCCCAGACAGTTTGACGCCTCGTTCGCCCACTTGCGCCTGATACCCTGCTCCGCCGTCAGGATCCGCGAGGTCGAGAATAAAGTCATGGGCGCGGGCTCGCTTCGCGGCGGCAATCGCATCGGCTTCCGTCGCTTCGGGGCGGCTATAGAGAATGTTGTCTAGGACCGAACGATGCAGCAAAGCCGTGTCTTGTGTGACAACCGAGATATGGGCGCGCAGGCTATCTTGCGTGACCTTCGAGATGTTTTGCCCATCAATCGTGATCTTGCCGGATTCCAAGTCGTAAAAGCGGAGTAGTAGGTTGACGAAAGTCGATTTGCCCGCACCGGATCGTCCGACGAGGCCGATACGCTCGCCTGCACCGATCTTCAGATCAATGCCGTCAATCCCACCGACATCGCGACCATACATGAACCGAGAATTTTCAAAATGGATGCCCCCATTTTCAACGGAGAGGCGTTTTGCGCCATCAACATCGATGATTTCAACGGGCTTCGTAATCGTTTCGATCCCTTCCATCATGACGCCAAGGTTCTGATAGAACTGTGCAAGCGACCACATAATCCAACCGGTCATCGCCGACAGCCGCAAAACTAAGGCTGTCCCGGCTGCCACGGCGCCTACACCAATCTCACCGATACTCCACAGCCAGATCGATACCCCACAGATACCCGCCGTTAGGAAAGTATTGTTCACCAACAACATCAGCTCCATCACCGTGAACAGCCGCATCTCTCGCCGAAATGTTGTGTAGGTACTCTCAATGGCGCCAAGCGCATATTGGTCTTCGCGGTCGGTATGTGCGAATAGTTTTACCGTTTGGATGTTGGTATAGCTGTCAACGATCCGCCCGGTCATCGTCGAACGTGCTTCGGACATGTTCTTGGCTGCCAGCCCGATGCGTGGGACGATCCACGTCGCGGTGGCGATGAAGGCGATAATCCACACCACAAAGATCGCCACCAGCCGCGCGTCAAAATCCGCCAGCAGAATTAAGGCCGAGAGTGTGTAAATTGCGGCATACCAAAGCGCATCCAACACCGTATGAAAGCTGTCGCCAACGGCTGGTCCGGTCTGCACGATTTTCTGTGCGATCCGTCCCGCGAAGTCATTTTGGAAAAACCCAAGGGATTGCCGCAAAACTTGCCGATGGGAGCGCCATCTCACCATCGCGGCCACGGGCGGCAAGTAGCTAAGGTTGTTCAACACAATCGCGAAAAAATCGACAAGGGGCCGCAACAACAGTGCGACAAAGCCCATGAACAGGATCTCGCGCCCGTGGGTCTGCCAGATCGTCTGCGGGCTCGCTTCCCCCAGCATATCGACGATCCGAGACATATAAGAGAAAACTAATACCTCGGCCAAAGCCGCTAAGCCGCCTGCGATCAGGCAAACCACGATCACCCAGCGCATCGGCCAAAGCATCGACCCGTAAAACGCTGGAAGCGTGCGCGGCAACGGCTTCGCGGCATCATACGATTGAAAGGGATCGACGCGGGTTTCAAACCAGCGGAACATGAGATCGCTCCATCAGTCTTGTTAGGCAGTCAGCCTCTCTCGATAAACGATGTAGAGGCCCGACGCCATCGTGATCGCAATGCCGAGGGCGGCAAGGCCGTTTGGCAAGTCCTTAAAGATCAGCCAACCGATAAGCGTCGCGAAGGGAATTTCCAAGTATTGCATGGGTGCGACAGTGGTGGACGGCGCAAATCGCAGTGACCACGTCATCAGTAAATGCCCAGCTGTCCCGATCAATCCGATCGAAAGTAAAAGCCAGCCTTCTGCAACTGTCGGGACGACCAGCGCCGTTACAGACGAAAACTGATCCGGCAGGGCAAAGAACAGGGCAACGAGAATGCAAGAGGCGATCATGCCGCTCGTCGCTTGCAGGGCAATCGGGTCGACCTCCTTGGCAACCTGACGGGTCACCATCATAAAGAGTGAAAACGCAACGGCGACAAGGAGGGGGAATAGGGCTGGCAATCCCACAGCCGCAAAGCTCGGTTGGATGACGAGTAATGTCCCAATAAACCCGACACAGCATGCGGCGAGCCGGCGTGAACCGACATCCTCGCCCAACACATATTTACCCAACAACAGCGAAAAGAACGGCATGACAAACGCAATCGCCAACGCATCCGCAAGCGGTAAAAATCGCAGCGCCGTAAACATCGCCCCAATTCCAATGATGTGTAGAACCGCCCGAATGAAGGTCAACCGCAGCAACCTTGGCGTCATGCGCAGGCTTCCGCCGAGCCAAACAACGATGGGCAGCAGCACGATCACTTGCGTCCCGAACCGCGCCAAGAGTAATTGCCCCAACGGAATCGTCTCGCCCAATAGCTTAGCTAATGCATCGCCGGTGGGGGCGAGAATACAAAACCCGATCATCAGGGAGATACCAAGGGCAGGGCGGTCAGCAATCATAGTGCGACTAGCGCACGGTTGATCTGCCGAGGCAACCTTTCCTCACGAAAGCGGCCAGCGCCAAAAGCAGCCACCCCAAAACGCCCTGCGAATGGGCAGAGAGGTTTGCTTGGCCGCCAAACGTCAGCAGCTTGAACAAGCGGTTTAGGCTAGGCGGGTCTTTGATTACGATCTGCCACGGCAGCCCCTCGAAAAGGGTCATATAGTAGGTATAATACACCTGCGGCGACAGCCACACCCAAGCGAACAGCAAAACGAGTGCAAGCACCACTCGAAACGGCCAAGACAATCGTCCCATCAGCTTCATCGCCAACCAGAGAACCGTTAGGGTCATGGCGACTGACAGGACAACCAACCCGGTCCGTCCGATCCAAGTCAGCGTGTAAAAGGAATCTCCATCGTACATCGCCCGGATGCTGTCTCAATCGTGAGCGCGCGTCACCCCGTCGAATGATACCCTGACATTCTTGTGACGAAGGAGCCTGACGATGATCCGATTATTTGCAGCCCTCATACTGACGGTTTTCGCAACAACCACGCTGCGCGCAGAAACCGTCTCCTTTCCGGCGAGCGATGGCCTGACCGTCACGGCTGATGTTTCGCGAGGTACAACGAATACTGTCATCGTCCTATTCCATATGGCAGGCGCGAGTCGCGGTGAATATCAACAGATCGCTCCAGCGCTGAACGCTCTCGGTTATACCACGCTTGCGGTGGATCAACGATCAGGCCGAGCCTTTGGCGGCGTCAAAAACCAAACCGCTGCGCGCGTATCCGGCAAGCGCGCCTTCTTGGAGGCGGTTCCCGACTTGAAAGCTGCCGTCGCCTATGCCCGGCAATCGTTAGGCGCAACGCGAGTGGGTGTTGTCGGATCGTCTTACTCGGCGTCTTTGGTGTTGGTATTGGCGGGGCAAGATCGCGGGTTCGCGGATGCTGTCATGTCATTTTCTCCGGGAGAGTACTTCCCAGATCGGTCTCTCGTTCGCACATCGGCGGCGGGGATCACGGTTCCGGTTTTCATCACCGCCGCCCGCAGTGAAGCCTCACAGTGGCAACCTATCGCCGATGTTATCGGCAATCGCGCAACCGGGTTCGTCCCGCGCGGGGCGGGCAAGCATGGAGCAACAACGCTCTTAACCGATGCCCGCGATGAGTACTGGGCGGCCCTGCGAGCATTTTTGCAGACCAACCTTCCCGCTCAATAATAACCTCCCCGGTTTCCTCGCTTAAATTCGCAGTGTAGGCTCTTCGCGATGTGAGTGAGAGAGGAGCGACTATGTCGGCTGCGGCTGCGATGGATGTAACGGGCGTTTTAGACGATGCCGAGGCTCGACAGGCGCGCGCCTCCGCGTGGTTTCGCGAATTGCGGGATGCAATCTGTTCGCGAATGGAGGAAATCGAAAGCGCTTATACCGGTGGCCCGTTCTCTGACCTACCCGCTGGAACATTCGAACGCAGCGAAACCCACCGCGCCGGTGATGGTGATGAAGACGCGGGCGGCGGCGAGATGGCTGTCATGCGCGAAGGCCGCGTGTTCGAAAAGGTCGGCGTAAACATCTCTACCGTCTATGGCTCGCTTGCTCCACGCGCTCAGAAAATGATGGCCTCGCGCGGTATTCCCGGCGTTGAGGTTGATCCGCGCTTTTGGGCGTCGGGGATTTCGCTCGTCGCTCATATGCGATCGCCCAAAGTACCCGCCGTTCACATGAATACCCGGATGTTCTGGACCCCCTCAGCGTGGTGGTTCGGCGGCGGCGGCGACCTAAATCCGATGGTCCCGGTAGACGAGGACACGGCGTTCTTCCATGCCGTTTACAAGGCTGAATGCGACAAACACAATTTGGACTATTACCCACGCTACAAAGCCTGGGCTGATGAGTATTTCATGATCAAGCACCGCAATTTTGCGCGTGGGGTTGGTGGGATATTCTACGACGATCACAATACCGGCGATTGGGAGGCTGACTTTGCCTTCACCCAAGACGTCGGACGGTCCTTTCTCGCGGCGCATCCACCGCTTGTCGAGAAACGCATGAACGAGCCGTGGACCGATGAAGACCGCGCGCATCAACTCAAGCGCCGGGGTTATTATGCGGAGTTTAACCTATGCTACGATCGCGGAACCAAATTCGGGCTGGAAACGGGCCACAATATCGAGGCTGTTCTAATGTCGATGCCACCGCTGGCCGCGTGGCCCTGAGGTCATTCTTCCTCGCAGCGGGATTTGCGCTCTCGGCGTCTTCCGCCTTCGCGCTTTCCTGCGCGCAGCCTCATGTCGAGCGCAGTT
The DNA here is from genome assembly GCA_964641645.1 of uncultured Neomegalonema sp. Classification (GTDB taxonomy): domain Bacteria; phylum Pseudomonadota; class Alphaproteobacteria; order Rhodobacterales; family Rhodobacteraceae; genus JAHDDY01. The sequence continues at coordinate 2,270 of CAZXMX010000032.1, read as the reverse complement.
TTAATCGCTGGGTCGACTCGGATCAGACCTATTACATAGGCGTCGGGTCAATCAGACCAACCAGCGCGCTACCAAAAATTCCGAATAGCGGTCGTCTCGGCGGAAGCTTCGGCAAGAATAAACCCATTGAGGCAAATTATCTGTTTTCTGGCGAGCTGCTCGATGGAAATCGAGGGCATTCGGTCGAATTGCCGATCACCGTCCGTGTCAGTTGTGCGGGTCCGTGGTGCGGTGGGTTTCCCAAGGGTGTAGCGAGTGGACTCATGGCCCTGCGCGGGGTTGGCCTTCAAAGTCTGACACTCGATATCGGCCCGTGTCCCGGTGCCATTTTTCCGGTTGAGACTGAAGCGACGGTTCAAACGTGTATTCGCGACGGGCGGTGTGGCAAGCAGTGAGCTATCGTGTTAAATTCGATGCCATCAATCTGCGTTGTTCGAAAAGATTGAAACTGAACGAAACTGGCCCGACTGAATGACGCTTATCGATTTCGCAGGGGGAAATCCTGGCGTCGAAATATGCAATGCTGCGCCGTCTAACCCTTTGCCGCCAAAAACCAAACCACCCTTTACGTTGTACTCATCACCAAGGAGTTCTCCGGCACGGTTTTGCACAAAAGTCGAAAACTGATCGAACTCATCAGAGTCGCCGGTAACGTGCATCGCGCAGTTGCGCAGAACACCGCCCTCAATTCGAGTCGTGAAGACTTGGAGAGAAATAAATGTATTTTTCGAGTTAGCGACATTTTCAACGACAGCAGAACCGGCCTGCAATGCGCCGTCGGTAGTAGTGCCCAGCTCAAGTCTATAGGGCTTGAATGCTGCGACGACTTCCTGTGGCGTATTGGCTTCGAGGTATTTCGCACAATGTGTCGAGAACATTGACCATACGGCCTCGACAGGCTTTGCCTCTTCCGCCTGCGAAGGTGCCCCGAAAACTGAAAGTGCGAAAACCAAGGCGCCAAGCCGAAACATCTTAAATCCTCCTTGCTGTCCCGTGCGTCGGCGTAACCGACACACGGGGTCACATCACCCCGCCGCCCGAACCGCCGCGACGACTTTCTCTGCCGCATCGCCGAGCGTATCGGCTGAGATAATCGGCAGGCCGCTATCGGCCATGATCTGCTTACCTTGCTCGACATTCGTTCCTTCAAGACGCACGACAAGCGGGACGTCCAATTCGACTTCGCGTGCAGCGGAAACCACGCCCTCGGCGATGATGTCACAGCGCATGATGCCGCCGAAGATGTTCACGAGAATGCCCTTTACCTTGTCGTCTGACAGGATGATCTTAAAGGCTTCGGTCACTTTCTCTTTGGTCGCGCCGCCGCCGACATCGAGGAAGTTGGCAGGCTCGGACCCGACCAGCTTAATGATATCCATCGTTGCCATCGCGAGGCCGGCACCGTTGACCATGCAGCCGATTTCGCCATCCAGCGCAATGTAGTTCAGGTCGAACTTAGAAGCGGCAAGTTCCTTGGGGTCTTCTTCAGTTTCATCGCGCAGTTCGGCCAACTCGGGGTGGCGATACATCGCGTTGCCATCGAAGCTAACCTTCGCATCCAGCACCCGAACATTATCGTCGCCATCCACGATCAGCGGGTTGATCTCCAGCATCTCGCAGTCTTTTTCAATGAAGAACTTGTAGAGCGTGTTGCAGAGCTTGACCGTCTGCTTGACCTGACCGCCTTGCATCCCCAGCGCTTGCGCGACGCGCAGGCCGTGGAAGTTACGAATGCCTGTGGCTGGATCAACGTCGAGGGTGATAATCTTTTCGGGCGTCGCTGCTGCGACCTCCTCAATGTCCATGCCGCCTTCAGTCGAAGCAATAAACGATACGCGCGAGGTTTCGCGATCCACCAGCATCGAGAGGTAAAGCTCGGTTTTAATCTCTGCGCCATCTTCGATGTAGATGGTATTAACCTGCTTGCCGACATGGCCGGTCTGATGGGTGACGAGCGTCTCGCCAAGCATCTCCTTAACGTTCGAAACAACGTCATCGACGGATTTTACGACACGAACGCCGCCACCGCCGTCTTCATTGCCCTTAAACTTGCCCTTTCCGCGCCCACCGGCGTGGATCTGCGACTTCACGACCCAGATCGGGCCACCAAGCGCCTCTGCCGCTGCCTGCGCTTCCGAGGCATCAGTAATCGCACGCCCCTCGGAGACAAGAGCACCCGCATCGCGCAACAGCGCTTTGGCCTGAAATTCGTGAATGTTCATAGTGTCGCTTCTCCGATGGAACTGTTGCGGATGGGGTAGCGCATTGGG
>CAZXMX010000031.1:0-22625 GCA_964641645.1 uncultured Neomegalonema sp. | reverse complement strand
AAAAGTGGTGCCGCTTAGGTGACTCGAACACCTGACCCCGTCATTACGAATGACGTGCTCTACCAGCTGAGCTAAAGCGGCATCTGGTTTGGCGAAGTACGCTGCCAATTCGCGCGGAAACTACTGTTGGGTGGTTTAGTTTGCAAGCCTGAGGAAAAGGTGAACGTCAGTTTTTTCCTGAAGGCGGGAACATTCTGCCCAGAGCAGCGAATAATGCAGGCTCATCGGGGGTTTTGGCGACTTCTAGATGGGCGCTCGATGCGGCCAGCGGAGCGAGGGCGGCGGCGCTGATGCCGATAAAGGCGGTTGTTCTGGGGTCAATGCCTGCTTTTCGCATCGCATCAGCCAATGCTTGCGCGGTTCGTGCTGAGTAGATCAGCGCCGCCGAGGGAATCGGGGAAAAGGCCGATTTGGGCAACTCTTGCTGATCGACGGCTTCGTACGCGATGATTTCGCTAAAATCGTATCCTAGCGCGGTGAGTTTGCCGAATTCGACGGCAGCGTGGCGCCCTCTGATGTGAATGATGGGGCCAGCGTCTGGTGATAGATTTTGCTGCGCCATCTCTAGCAAGGCCGATCCATCTCCTGTTGCTGATTGGACCGCTAAGAACCCCGCGTCTTTTGCTGCAGTGGCAGTTCGATCACCCACGGCAAGAACGGTGAAAGTGCGCAGGGGGGTTAGCGCGGAAAGGCGGGCGATGCCGTTGCGGCTGGTCACCAGTACGGCTTGAACCTTGTCGAAGCTCGGCAGTTTCGGCGGGGTTATGGGTTCGATCCGCAGCATCGGCGCGAGGACAGGCGCATACCCGAGTGCGCGCAGCTTTTCGGCTGTTTGTTCCCCTTGGGGGAGGGGGCGGGTCACAAGGATGCGGGGACGGCTAATGTCCGACAAAGAAATCTGGTCCTCCTTTTGCGCGTAGCTCCGCTCCCGCATCGCGGCCCATGGCGATGCCGTCAGAGAGTGATCCCTCGCGCGTTGTCGCGTACCGCTCGGACCCGTCTGGGCGCAGGATTTCGCCGCGCAGGATCAGCTTTTCCCCGTTGATCTCCGCCAGTGCCGCGATTGGGGTACGGCACGATCCGTCGAGGGCATTGAGGAACGCGCGCTCGGCGTTTGTGCGGATGGTCGTAGTTTCACAGTTTAGCGGTGCGAGCACTTCGCGGATCTCATCATTGTCGCTGCGGATCTCGATGCCAACAGCGCCTTGGGCAACCGCAGGGAGCATTTCGTCGGTCTCAAGCGCCATTGTCGCGACGTCGGCCATGCCCAAACGATTAAGGCCGGCCATCGCGAGGAAGGTTGCGGCGGCTTCGCCTTCGTCCAGTTTGCGCAGGCGGGTTTGGACGTTGCCTCGGAACAGACCGACCTTCACATCGGGGCGGCGGTGGAGCAGTTGCGCTTGGCGGCGCAGAGAGGCGGTCCCAACGGTCGCGCCTGCTGGTAACGCATCGATGCTGTTGTATTTGGGGCTCAGAAAGGCATCGCGCACGTCCTCGCGGGGCAACAGCGTGCTGATTTCCATTCCGTCGGGCAGGACCGTTGGCATGTCTTTCATCGAATGCACGGCCAGATCGGTCTCGCGCGCGATCAGAGAGTCTTCGACTTCTTTGGTGAACAGTCCTTTGCCGCCGATTTCACCCAGTTTTAGTTCAAGTCGGCGATCCCCCGTGGAGACCATATCGACAATCACGACGGCTTCATCCGGGAGATTATGCGCTGCGATCAGCCGATTACGCGTCTCATGGGCTTGCGCCATCGCGAGCGGACTGGCACGGGTGCCGATACGGATCGGACGTTCGGGGCTGTAAGCAGGCATATTGGCTTTCGGACGGTGAATTTTGTATCGCGAGTGGAAATGATCGTAACCTCAGCTACGAAAGAACGCCAGAGATGACAGTGCTGACGGTCCTTGGGATCGAGTCCAGTTGCGATGAAACCGCTGCGGCTGTCGTGCGGGGATCGGCCCGTATGCCGCCCGGAGAAATACTGTCGAGCGTTGTCTACGATCAGACCGAGCTTCACAGCGTGTTTGGTGGCGTTGTACCGGAGATTGCTGCGCGCGCGCATGCGGAAAAGCTGGATGTCGCTGTGGCCGAAGCCTTGCGTGCCGCATCGCTGCCGCTGAGCGATGTGGATGCGATTGCCGTGACGTCGGGGCCGGGATTGATCGGCGGGCTGATCTCCGGCGTGTCTTGCGCGAAGGGGTTGGCACTGGGTTCGGATAAACCGTTGGTGGGTGTAAACCACCTAGAGGGCCATGCGTTGACAGCGCGCCTGACCGACGGTGTGGCGTATCCGTTTTTGTTGTTGCTGGTATCCGGCGGGCATTGCCAAGTGTTGATCGTAGAAAGTGCCGGGTCGTATAGACGCCTTGGGACAACGCTCGATGATGCACCCGGAGAAGCCTTTGACAAAACGGCGAAGCTGATGGGTCTCGGGTTTCCCGGCGGTCCGGCGGTCGAGCGAAAAGCTGAAACAGGGGACGCGGCGCGGTTTGAATTTCCGCGTGCATTGCTGGGACGAAAGGGCTGTGACTTTTCATTTTCCGGTTTGAAAACAGCGCTACGGGTCAAGCTGGATGGGTTGATTGCAAAAGGCCCGGTGAGCGAACAGGACCAAGCCGATCTGTGCGCCGGGTTTCAGGCGGCCTGTGTGGAGGCATTGTCGCGTGTGACCTCAAAAGCGATGGCGGTTTTTCGCGAGGCGCATCCGCAGGTTGCTGCCCCGGTGTTAGCTGTGGCGGGCGGGGTTGCGGCCAATCGCGCGGTGCGTGCCAGTCTTGAGGGTGCTGCCGTGTCGCAAGGCTTTTCTTTGGTTGCGCCGCCGTTATCGCTGTGCACCGACAACGCCGCGATGATCGCTTGGGCGGGGCTGGAGCGATTTGCCGGAGGGCATGTCGATGACCTCTCTCTCGCACCGCGTCCGAGATGGCCACTGGATGAAACGTCAAAGCCGATTGTGGGCTATGGAAAACGCGGAGCAAAAGCATGACCGTTGGGGTTATCGGTGCAGGCAGTTGGGGCGTGGCGCTAGCGCAGCTTTGCGCGACGCGTGGAGAACCAACAATTCTTTGGGCGCGGCGAGCGGAGGCAGTCGAAGAGATCAACCGCGACCGGCGGTCAGCGTACCTTCTTGATGTGACTCTCGATACGCGGATTGAGGCGACAACGGATGCAGCGCGGCTGCGCGAGGCGTCGGTTTTGCTGTGCGTGGTTCCGGTTCAGGCTACGCGAACGACTCTGATCGAGCTTGCGCCACATTTGCCGGGCGATGCGCCGCTGGTGCTGTGCTCGAAAGGGTTGGAGCGAGAGACTCTCTTGCTGCCAACAGAGATCGCAGCGGATGTTCTGGATAATCCGCTCGCGGTTTTGTCCGGTCCCAGTTTTGCCGCTGATGTCGTCCGAGGACTGCCAACGGCGGTGACGCTGGCGGCGGCGGCCCTCGACGATGCACGCGACTTGCAAATGTTGCTCGGCACGCAGAGCTTTCGCCCCTACGCCAGCGATGATCTGATCGGCGCGCAGGTGGGCGGTGCCATTAAGAATGTGTTGGCGGTGGCGTGCGGGATCGTGGCGGCGCGGCGGCTTGGCGAGAGTGCGCGGGCCGCTTTGGTCGCACGCGGATTTGCTGAGATGACGCGATTGGCGTTGGCGCTGGGCGCGCGGCGCGAAACCTTGGCGGGTCTATCGGGCATGGGCGATCTGGTTTTGACTTGTGGGTCGGATCGCTCGCGAAACTTTGCTGCAGGTTTGCGGATTGGTGATCCGGCGCATCAGACGTCGGCGCTTGGGGTGAGCGAAGGAATGTATACGGCGGAGTCGGCGGTGGCCCTCGCGAGGCGGCACCAGATCGAAATGCCGATTTGTGAAACCGTTCACGCGATCTTGTCAGGGTCGGTTGATGTCGATGCGGGGATTGAGAGATTGTTGTTGCGTCCTTTAAGCGCCGAAACCTAGTCGATTAAACGACGGTTCCGACCATGGCGACAATAGCCAGCACAGCACTGATCGACAAGACAATCCATACAGTGGATCGCGAACTGCCGTCGTATTGCTCGATGCTGCCTTGTTGCTCGTCGCTGCTCTTCTTGGACATTTCAATCTCCTACCGATAAGCAACCGCGATGCCGCCGAAAGGTTCCGACACGGAAAGAGTGAACAACGATGACAAATCCGGTATTGGTCGAAGTCACACGAGGGCCGCTTATCGAGAATCGCCATCGTGCAGCGGCGGTCATTTGTGATTCGTCTGGCGCGATTGTTGAAAGCTGGGGCGACGTTAACGCAGCCATTCTGCCGCGTTCGTCCATCAAGATGATCCAAGCCTTGCCGTTGATCGAATCGGGAGCGGCAGATGCGGCAGGTCTGAAAGCCGAGCATCTTGCGCTGGCTTGTGCGTCACATCAGGGCGCGGCGGTTCACACCGATTTGATTGCCGCATGGTTGGGTGCGCGAGGGTTTAACGTAGACGACTTGCAGTGCGGACCACAGCCGCCGCGTGACGCCGAGGTGAAAGCGAGAGATCGAACGGCGGCTCGGTTGCTGAACAATTGTTCTGGTAAGCACACGGGGTTTTTGACACTCGCGAAACATCTTGGAGCAGAGGTGGGCGGTTATCTTGATCCAAACGAACCTGTGCAAAAAGCGGTCGCTGATGCCTTTGCTGAAGTGACGGAAACTGAACAGCCGCTGGCCTTCGGGATTGATGGATGCTCCGCGCCGAACTTTGCTGCAGCGCTGGTCGGCATTGCACGCGCGATGGCAAAGTTCGCTGCGCCGGAGTCATTTGGTGACAAGCGTGGAGACGCGGCAAGCCGATTGGTCGAGGTAATGCAAACTCATCCGATGTTGGTTTCAGGCGAGGGGCGCGCGTGTCTGGCATTGACCACCGCCACTGAAGGACTTGCCGTCGTGAAGACCGGAGCGGACGGCGTTTTCACCGGGATTTGTCCTGAGATCGGTGTTGGGTTTTGTCTCAAGATTGACGACGGCAATGTCCCGGCGTGTGAGACGTTGTGCGCCGCGTTGCTGGTTCGCATCGGCGCGCTCGATGCCGAGCACCCGACGGCTCAGCATTACCTCGGAACGAAAGTCTTGAATTGGAATGGTGAGGTGACGGGGACGCGATCCGTCTCCCTATGACGGCGGTGTGCGGGGTTACCAAGAATCGTTGTGGAGAAGATCTACAGCGAACAGATCAATGGATGTCGCTGAAGCGAACGCAGACGGTAAGAACATGTCATGAGCATTTCGTTTGAAGTTTTAGGTGATCGGACGCGCGACAACGCTTTGTTTGTAACAGTGGACAGCGGCCAGAATCAAACCACTCTCTTGTTTGATTGCGGTGATGGGTGCCTGTCGCAACTTGGGTTTGGCACGATCCAATCCATCGATGCGTTGTTTTTCTCGCATCTCCACATGGATCATATTAGCGGCTTTGACAGCTTCTTCCGCTGCACGTTCAACCGTGACAGCAAACCCAATCGCATTTGCGGGCCGAAAGAAACGCGTGCGATTTTGCAGCATCGCTTTCGGGGTTTTGTCTGGAACCTGCACCACGACATGACTGGATCATGGATTGTCGAAGATATCGAGGCTGATGGCATTAGTACGGCGCGGTTCGAACTGCACGAAGCCTTCGAGGTGCAGCATGAAGAGGGGCGGCGACGTTTTGATGGGCGTGTCTGGGAGACACCAGAGTTTACCGTCGATGCCATTATCATGGATCATGGAATCGATAGCATCGCCTATTTGGTCAATGAGACACCGCGCCAAAATATCGACATCACTCGACTGTCCGCGCTGGGCCTGAAGCCCGGACCGTGGATGCAGGCGCTAAAAAAGTCTGATCCGGTTGAGCGAAGCATCGAGATTGATGGCAAGCCGTTTTCGCTGGCGGAGTTACGGCGTGATCTTTTGATCGAAACGCCGGGAGACTCGATTGCATATCTGACAGATTTCTATCTTGATGAGTCTGAGATTTCTCGGCTCGCACCGACTTTGCAAGGGTGTCAAACCTTGGTCTGCGAAGCACAGTATCGCCACGCCGATCTCGATCTTGCGAAGAAGAACCGGCACATGACAGTAACGAACACCGCAAAACTTGCGCGAGAGGCGGGGGTTGGCTCGTTGGTGCTCTTTCACCTATCTGAACGATACGACTTGGCAGAGCAGCAGGAGATGTTGGCAGAGGCACAGGCTATTTTTCCAAGCACGGCGATCCCCGCTCATTGGTAAGTGGCAGTTCGGTGCTGGGCGTTCAGTACTCTACCGGTCAATAAAAAACGCCCGCACGAGGCGGGCGTTTTTCTACCTTAGTTTCAGTGGTTGGCGTTGCCGACCGTCGCTGACTTACTCCGCAGCGACTTTCGCGTCTTCCATAGCGAGGTCGCGGAGGACGTAGTGTAGAACGCCGCCGTTTTTCACGTAGTCGATTTCGACGGCGGTATCGATCCGGCAGAGCAGGTCGATCTCTTTCGACTCGCCGTTGGCGAACTCGATGGTGGCTTTGACGGTCGCACGCGGAGCCATGTCGCCCTCGAGTCCCGTAACGCTGACGATCTCATCACCGGTCATGCCGAGGCTTTCACGGCTGTCGCCGCCGGTGAACTCCAGAGGGATCACACCCATGCCAACGAGGTTGGAACGGTGGATGCGCTCGAAGCTTTCCGCGATGACGGCTTTCACGCCGAGTAGGGCGGTGCCTTTCGCGGCCCAGTCGCGGGATGAGCCGGTGCCGTATTCTTTACCCGCAACCACGACGAGGGGCGTGCCCTCCGCCTGGTATTTTGCGGCTGCATCAAAGATCGGCATGACTTCGTTTGAGGGAACGTGACGGGTGACGCCGCCTTCGGTGCCCGGTGCCATCTGGTTACGGATGCGGATGTTGGCGAAGGTGCCGCGCATCATAACTTGGTGGTTACCGCGCCGCGCGCCATAGCTGTTGAATTCGCGCACAGGTACTTGGTGGCTTTCCAGATACTCGGCAGCGGGCGATACTTTCGCAATCGAACCCGCCGGAGAGATATGGTCGGTCGTGATCGAGTCCGCGAGCAGAGCAAGCACGCGGGCTTTGTCGACGTTTTTGATCTCGCCGACATCCGGCGTGATGCCTTCGAAGTACGGCGGGTTTTGAACGTAGGTTGAACCGGCTGGCCAGCCGTAAGTCTCGCCGCCTTCGGCTTCGACGCCTGCCCATTTTTCGTCGCCTGCAAAGACGTTTGCGTATTGCGAGGTGAAGGCTTCGCGGGTGACGGTCTGTTCAACCAGCTCGGCGACTTCTTGCGCGGTCGGCCAGATGTCTGTCAAGAAGACGTCTTTGCCGTCTTGGTCTTGGCCGAGCGCAACGGTCGTGATGTCTTCGGTCATGGTGCCGAGCAATGAGTACGCAACGACCAGTGGCGGCGACGCGAGGTAGTTCGCACGCACGTCTGGGTTCACGCGGCCTTCAAAGTTCCGGTTGCCCGAAAGCACCGAACACGCCACGATATCTTCTGCGTTGATCGCCGCTGAGATTGGTTCAGCGAGAGGACCAGAGTTACCAATACAGGTCGTGCAACCGTACCCGACGAGATCGTAGCCCATCTCATCAAGATGCTTTTGCAGGCCGGAATTGGTCAGATACTCGGTGACAACTTTTGAACCCGGCGCGAGGGAGGTTTTCACCCACGGTTTTGGCTTGAGGCCTTTTTCGTTGGCTTTCTTCGCCACCAGACCCGCGCCGATCATAACGTAAGGGTTCGAGGTGTTGGTGCAGGACGTGATCGCCGCGATGACAACGTCGCCGTCGTTCATCGTGTAATCGGCATCAGCCACCGGAGCAGATTTTCCGTCGCCGCCGCGCTGATCTGCGATCATCTTGTTGAACGCGTTCGACGCTTCTTTCAGAACGATGCGATCTTGTGGGCGCTTTGGTCCGGAGATTGCTGGTTCGACGCTCGACATGTCCAGCGAGAGAGTCGAAGAGAATACAGGGTCCGCTGATTTCGCATCGCGCCACATGCCTTGGATTTTCGCGTAGCCTTCAACGAGCTGGATGCGGGCTTGGTCGCGGCCCGTGGTTTTCAGGTAGCGCAGGGTTTCTTTGTCGACCGGGAAGAAGCCACAGGTCGCACCGTATTCAGGCGCCATGTTGGCGATGGTTGCGCGGTCTGCGAGAGGCAGGTTGTCGAGGCCGTCGCCGTAGAACTCAACGAACTTGCCAACAACGCCATGCTCGCGGAGCATTTCGACGACGCGGAGTACGAGGTCGGTTGCGGTGACGCCTTCTTTGACTTCGCCCGTCAGTTTGAAACCGACGACTTCGGGGATCAGCATCGAGACGGGTTGGCCGAGCATTGCAGCTTCAGCTTCGATACCGCCGACGCCCCAACCGAGAACCGCGAGGCCGTTGACCATCGTTGTGTGGCTGTCCGTGCCGACCAGCGTGTCGGGATAGGCAACGCGGTTGCCGTCTTTGTCTTCATCGGTCCAAACCGTCTGCGACAGGTACTCAAGGTTTACTTGGTGACAGATGCCGGTTCCGGGAGGCACAACGCGGAAGTTATTAAACGCGCCTTGGCCCCATTTCAGGAACTCATAGCGCTCGCCGTTGCGTTCGTATTCGCGGTCTACGTTGGCTTGGAACGCCATCGGCGTGCCGAAATTATCCACCATGACCGAGTGGTCGATGACCAGATCAACCGGCGTTAGCGGGTTAATCTTTTGCGGATCGCCTTTTAGCGCCTTCATGGCGTCACGCATGGCGGCCAGATCGACCACCGCTGGAACGCCGGTGAAGTCTTGCAGCAGGATACGGGCCGGGCGATAGGCGATTTCGGCAGAGGATTTGCCGCCGTCCTCAACCCATTTCGAGAAGGCTTTGACGTCTTCAACCGTGACCGTCTCGCCATCTTCGTTACGGAGCAGGTTTTCCAGAACGACGCGAAGGGAGGAGGGGAGGCGCTTCAGATCGCCCGCACCGGCCTCTTCGGCGGCATCAATAGAATAAATCGCGTATTCTTCGTCGCCGACTTGCAGCTTGCGGCGGGTATTAAGCGAATCGTGGCCGGTCGAAACGGTCATAGATAAAATCTCCTCGGAACTGCATGTGTCGCGCAGAAAACCACGCCAAACACACGCAAAATAGATGTTGCGCGCACGTATATGGCGGAATTGCAAATAGGGCAACGCACCGCTTTTGCAGTGCAATATAATGTGAGGCGATCAGATTACGGTGTTTACGCGGTTTTCAGGCGCAAATAGGCGCCTTGGGGGCGTTCCATGCCTGCGCCGGCCAGCTCATCGGTCATGCGGAGGGGATTGCGAAGATTCAGCAGACGGTCGGTGTCAAAGCCATAAACAGCCAGCACACGGACAACACGGCCTTGATCATCTGCAAACGGGAGCAGCATCCGGGTAAATTCAAAGGGTGCGCCGCCTGCGGTGCGGGCCAAAACTGTCGTCAACGTCACCCGGCCATCGCGAACGGCATCACTGAATGCCGGAAGGGACTGTGCGAGGTGTTCGGGGGCGAATTTCTCGTTGAAGCTGCGGCCTCGGGTCTCGCCAAAGGCAGTCCGAACCATTTTGCCTTCAATTCGGTGCCGGAAAGAAAGTCGCCCGTCATTCCACTCGACCCCAACGAGCGTCGAAACCGGCAGAGCCGCCCGAATACGCTCTGGCCTAAAATCGGCACGGCGTGGGGGTTGCGCGTTCTTGGCCAGTCGCATCCATTCTCTCAACGCAAGCGATTGCCGCTCATCCAACGCTTCCGCTGCGTTAGCAGGCGGAGGCGGTGCTACAGAGCGGAGGTGGCTGCGCGGGATGATGTTCTTGTCCATGGTCGCCTTGACGGTTCAACTGAAGGTCTCTTCCCGTAACTATTCGTTGATGGAGGTTAACAAGGTGTTAGTGACGTGTACGCAAAACGACGGGACAGGTGTTTGCAACCGCGAGAGTCATTGCGTCTCGGCCTTGATCGGCCTAAAGCCCCCTCATGTCGGAAACCGCAGAAAATAAGGGCACGCAAGTCGTCACGCTTGGCTGTCGTCTGAATGCCTACGAGGGTCAGGTGATCCGTGAGCAGGCTCGAGAGGCGGGTCTGGATGACGCGGTAATCGTTAACACTTGCGCGGTAACGGGCGAAGCGGTGCGGCAAGCACGCCAGACCATTCGGCGTCTCCGGCGCGATAATCCCGGGGCGCGGTTGGTGGTGACGGGCTGCGCGGCTCAAGTCGAGCCGGAAACGTTTGCGGAGATGGCCGAGGTCGACTTGGTGCTCGGCAATGCGGAAAAGGTGGACGCTGCGCAATGGCGGCGGATTGCTGGGGCCAATGACTTTGGCGTTGGCGAGACTGAAAAAGTGCGGGTCAACGACATCATGACCGTGCGCGAGCATTCCCCGCACATGATTGACTGCCTGTCCGAGCGCACCCGTGCCTTTATACAAGTGCAGAACGGCTGCGATCATCGCTGCACGTTTTGTATTATTCCCTTTGGACGCGGCAATGCGCGGTCGGTGCCTGTCGGCGAAGCGGTTGAGCAAGTAAAGCGTGTCGTTGCGGCAGGCCATCGCGAGGTGGTGCTGACCGGAGTGGACTTGACGTCTTACGGCCCGGACTTGCCCGGTGATCCACGATTGGGGACTTTGGTGCAGGCAATCCTCAAGCATGTGCCGGAGCTGCCGCGCTTGCGGCTGTCGTCGATTGATTCGATTGAGGCAGACCCCGCGCTGATGGAATGCATGGGCGAGGCGCGGTTGATGCCGCATCTGCATCTGTCGCTGCAGTCGGGCGATGACATGATCCTGAAACGGATGAAGCGGCGTCACTTGCGCGATGACGCGATCCGTTTCTGTGACGATGTGCGGGTGCAGCGGCCCGATATAGTGTTCGGTGCCGATCTGATCGCAGGCTTTCCGACGGAGACGGAGGCGATGCACGCTCAGTCGCTGGCGCTGTTGGAAGAATGTGGGCTGACATGGCTGCACATCTTTCCGTTCTCGCCGCGCAAAGGAACGCCTGCCGCAAAGATGCCGCCCGTTGATGGCGGTGCGATCAAAGCGCGTGCGGCGGAGTTGCGTGCGGCGGGCGCGGCGCGGCGGACGGCCTATCTCGCGTCGCGGATCGGTCAGCGCGAGCGCGTGTTGGTCGAGCGTTACGATATGGGCCGGACGGAAGGCTTCGCGGAGGTGCGTTTTAGCGAGCCACAGACGCAAGGCGATATCGTTGATGTGACGATCACCGATTCGGATGGAGAGCGGTTGGAGGTTTAGATGTTTTGGCCCTTCAGAAAGCGCGATCGATCAGCAGATTGGCCAGCGCAGAAAGAGTTTGTCTTTAATCCGCGCTCAAATGGTTTGGAGCTTCGAGTCGTAACTGATGCGGTTCGTGATGGCCTCGGAGTGGAGTTGTTTGACAACGACACTGCGGAAGTCATCGCTGATGTTTTTCGGCACGATGAAGATAATAGGCTGACTTTCAATTGCTACGCTGGTGTTGAGCTGCCGTTGTCAATTGTTGAGCAGATGGTTGAACGAGCAAAACACAGACTCGAACCCTTTGAAGACGATACGCCTTTGTCTGAAGCCACAAATCAAGTTCGGTTGTAGGTTCGTCACCCCGTGCGATGAGTTGCCATCACAAGCGTTCTCAACGCCGCGACATTCCGTCTGATGACGGTAGCTGAAACGTCGGCACGGGACATGATGCGCAGACCCACATAGTGCGTTACGAGAAAGTGGGCCATGCCCTCCGCATCATCCGACCGCTGCGATTCAAGAACGGCTTGTTGAAAGCCAACGCGCATTCGGTCGAGCGATTTTCTGGCGAAGGCGGCAATATCGCTGTCGTAAGTTGCTGGGCCAGCCACCGCCGAACATAAAAGACAGCCGCGACGATCGCCAGATTCGACCGTCTCAACGATGCTGTCGAAGACCGCAAAAATCCGATCCCACCCGTCTTGGTCGGCGTTCGTCAACAGCGTCACCGCGTCGCTGACGGCTTGATCGTCGTAGTTCGCCAGCACTTGCAGGAAGAGAGATTTCTTGTCTTTGAAGGCTTTGTAGAGGCTGCCTCTGGACAGGTTCATGCCGTTCAAAAGGTCGGGCAGTTTTGTCTCGCCATAGCCCGTCCGCCAGAACACATCCATCGCTTTCGCAAGGGTCGCATCGGTGTTGAACTCGCGGGGTCTGGCCATAACCCTTTGATATATCGTCATTGATCGATTGGGAACTAAATAGTCCATAATCACGAAAAGGTGTTTGGAACTATTTGGTTCCTAACGCTAGTTATCGGTTTCCAACAGCACGAACGAGACAAAACGTCTTAGCATTTAGGAGGAGCTGATTATGAAAACGATGATGAACAAAACTCTGGGACTTGTAGCAGCCGCGATGATCTCGCTGGCACCAATGACCGCTTATGCGGGCGATAAAATTTCTTCGGGCAGCTTTACGGGCGCGAGCGATCACATCACGACGGGCGGCGTGAAGGTCATCAAAACGGCGGACGGTGGCGCGGTGGTAATTCTGGATTCGGACTTTAGCCTCGATGGTGCGCCAGACCCGCGCGTCGCGTTTGGCTCCGATGGAAAATATGCCGAGCCGAGTAACCTCGGTGTCCTTCAAAACCTCAAAGGTCTGCAAATTTACCGCGTTCCAGCAACTGTGAACGTTGATGATTATAACGAGGTCTACATCTGGTGTAGTAAATTCGGAGTATCGCTGGGCGTTGCTTCGCTGAAGTAAACTGCTTCACTGAAACACCGTGGCGAGCGCGTTTCGCCACGGCCTTGGTCACGCCTCTTGTTATCCACTCATCGCTCTGCGAGCGGAATAGGGAGATATCTTATGCGCCGATTCATTACGAAAACGATTCACGCTTATCTAGATTATCCCGTCGCTGTCGGCTTGATTGTCATGCCGGTCATACTTGGTCTGGGTGAGACAAGTCCCTTGGCGTTCTGGCTCTCTATTCTGACAGGGCTTGCTGCGTTTGTCCTAACGCTGTTGACGGATCATGATACGGGATCAATCCCGCTGGTGCCTTACAAGCTCCATCTGTTCATCGACTCGCTCGTCGCGCTGGGCTTTATTGCTGCGCCAATTGTTTTTGGCTTTACGGGTTTGGACGCCGTCTATTACTGGCTGATCGGTGCGACGGTTCTGGCCGTCGTTGGCCTGCATGATCCCGAAGAAGAGGCTTTGCAAGCGCTCTAACAAACCCACTCGGTGACTTAAGAGACCCGTTACAGTCTGCAGTCTGTGGCGGGTCTTTTGCTATGCGCGGCTTTCATTCTCGTCTGCTCGCGAACCACCGGGTCGAGGTCGGCGAGACCTGCTTCGTCACTTCGTATCGGGTTGCATCCATTCGCTTCAATGTTACTATCACGGGTGAAGATTGTGGGGGCACGAGAGGTATGGGACGCTTGAAGACTCTAGCGGCGTTTTCTTTGGCCGTGGGTCTGTTGTCGGGATGTACGGGGCCGCGTCTTTTTTGGCTTAGCCCTGATCGGTCTGTACCGCCGCGTCCTCCTGCGACCGACAATGTGGTACCAGAAACGCCGCCTTCGCCCCCGCCCGCTGCGGTGGTTCGCCCCACCGAGCCGATCACGCCGGAGCGCGACGTTCCTGCGCCAGTTGATCTCGGTAACCTCGATGATCTTCCCGTTGAATGGTGGCGGGCTGCGGGTGAAAGCCCATCCGAGACATCGGTTGCTCCGGAGTGGACCGTAAATCCGGTTTTCTCGGCTTCTCCGATTCCAGACCCGATCATTGTCACACCCACTCTTTCCGTCGCCTCTGATCCGTGCAGTGCTGAAACGCCAAGTGGTGCTTTTCCGTGGCCACCGAAGCGACCATCGGCGCGGACACCTCCGGCGCGATATACCTTGTTCGATGCTACGCCGTCTTTGACACTCGGTGAGGTTAGCAGTCGAATTGAAGGTGCCCTTCAAAATGCAGGCTATCGCCAGTGGTCGCACTACACCGTGCCAGGTGGTTTCGCGACGGTCACGCAGTTAGAACAGATTGATCTGGAGGGCAGGGCCTATGCGGGGCAAGATCGATGGGAGCCGAACCTCATTCAAGATGAAACCGTCGGTTTGTTTGGGCGATTGCTGGCGGCTTTATCCGGGGCACCCGAGGGCCGCTTTCGTGTGATGGCTCTGATCGTAACGGACAAAACTATACGCCCTTGCGATGATGTGCTTGAGCGAGGGGAGGCGCAAGATTTGGTTGAATTGGGGCCAGATAGGCTGGGCGCTGAAAGGGTGGACTTGATCTATTCACAAACTCATAGGCTGAGCGCGTTTATCTACGAGTATCAAAAAACTGGACTTGGCAATCCAATTCTCGTGACACCAACCGACCCTGAAAAGCACATGACCGGGTCGCGGCTAAGTGAGTTTCTGCGATGAGTAAAAAACGCCTTCCAGCGACGGTCTGCCAATTTCGCCTGATGCTCGTGTGGTTAATTGGTGGTGGTGGGCTGCTGGTTATTCTGTTCGTTTTGAATATTCAAAATTTGTACGGCACCGCCGATAAAACGGTGTGGAATTGGTTCGCACCCTTTGTGGTTCCAACCTTGGCCCTGATGCTGGGGGTCGTTGGCGCGAATGCGACCAGAGACCCAAGCGACGAAACCGAACGGACTGTCGATCAGGCCTTCTATCGGATCGCGATGGGGTTTTCGGCTGCGTATCTCGGGGGCCTGTTGGTGGTCATCGCGGCGTCGGTTTCTGAACCGGATATTCCTAGCCTCGAACGGTTGCTGGAGCGGACAAGCCTCTACATCACAGGGGCGCAAGGATTGGTCGGGCTGATGATCGGGGTGTTCTTCGTTAAGGGCTGAGTGTGGGTGACAACCCAAACGAAAAACGCCGCCCCGAATGGAGCGGCGTTGGGTTTTTTTATTGCGTCGTGCGGGGCGAATTAAGCCGCGCGCTTGATCAGGACCGTTGAGAGTTTCTCCGCTGCTTTGCTTTCGTCGATTTTCTCGACGGCAGCGACTTCACGGGCCAGACGCTCGAACGCGGCCTCGTAAAGTTGACGTTCGGAGTAAGATTGCTCTGGCTGGTCTTCGCCGCGGTGAAGATCGCGCACGACTTCGGCGATGGAAACCAGATCACCCGAGTTGATCTTTTGCTCGTACTCTTGAGCGCGGCGCGACCACATCACGCGCTTGACGCGGGCGCGCCCATTCAACGTGTCGAGAGCTTTGCCGATGGTGTCCTTGTCGGACAGCGGACGCATGCCGCTGGTCGTTGCCTTTGCGGTTGGAACGCGCAGGGTCATTTTGTCTTTCTCAAAAGACACGACAAACAGTTCGAGTTTCGCCCCGGCGATTTCCTGCTCCTCAATCGACGTGATCCGACCAACGCCGTGCGCGGGATAGACGATGTAGTCATCTTTGCGGAACGGTGCTTTTTTGGAGGACTTCGTGGATTTAGTGGATTTCGTCGCCATGGGTGTCGTCTCCATTTTTTATTTCGTTCGGGCGCGATAATTAAGGCGTTCGAATCGAGCAACCATTCGTCATGGCAGCAGGACGTCCTGACAGGGAGAGACCACAAAAAAAGTCGCATCCGATAAGAATGCGGCTTGGCCTCAAAGAATGCCGGGAACGGAAGACCTATATGTTGCGCAGCGCTGTCTTAAATAATACACGAATCGGTGACTTTTTCAAGTGTGCACCGCAACAAAGCGTCTCAAATTGAATCAATCGCCCTCACCGGGCTTTTCCGAGAAGTACTTGGCAAGCTTGCCTTCTTCGCCGTCATGCTTTTCGGCGTCGGGGTCTTCGTCTCGTTTGACCGTTAAAACAGGCCAAACCAGCGAGTATTTATGGTTAAGCTTGATCCAGTCTTCCATTCCCGGCTCGGTATCCGGCAGAATGGCATTGGCAGGGCACTCCGGCTCGCAAACGCCGCAGTCAATGCACTCGTCGGGATGGATGACGAGCATGTTCTCACCCTCATAGAAGCAATCGACTGGACAGACTTCCACGCAATCCGTGTATTTGCACTTAATGCAATTGTCGGTAACAACATACGTCATGATGGGGGAGTCCTGAAAAGTCGAGTGCTATCCGGGGCATGTAGCGCGCCGATGGCCTGAGGGCAAGATGCCAGATGGTTTGCGCCGGTTTGCCGGAGCGGGATGAAGAGGGGAGAGGGGATCGCGGGGACTCGCGAAACCACACCCATATTCAGGGTGGATTTGGAATCGCCAGATAGTCTGCGGCCTCGATCCTGACGATGCCCTTTAAGCCAAGGGCTATCCGGTCTTCATCACCCAATTCCGAAATGGCGAGCGATACCGCATCAAAAATTGCGGCGGAATCCCTGTCACGTGCCGTAATGAGAGGCAGCCCCGGAGTCGGTTCGGTCCAGTCCAGCACGCGCAAGCCCTCCGCGAACGGTTCGTAAGCAACCATCAACCGCCACGAAACCGCGTCGAGCGCAGCAATGTGCGCGCGTTTCTCGGCCACCGCCTTTGCGGAGGCGAGATGTCCGCCGGTATGGAGGCGATTCTCGAACCAAAATCCTTTGGATCGAAGATGCCAGTACGGGGCCGCATAGCCCGATTGCGAGAACGTCTGGTTATAGGCGAAGACATCGTCCCGGAAATCTTCCACCATACTGCGCGGATCGTCTTTTCGGACCACCAGCGCACTGCGGTAAAATCCCGGTGGACAGTCTTCGATCCCGAAATCGGGTGTGCCGACCAGCGTCACCTTGTCATGCAACCAAATCCGATAAGGCATGCCGCAGGTCTGGCTGAGGACCAGTTCCGGATGCTTCCACACAAAGAATTCTTCGGCGTCCTGAGACAGCTTTTCGGGGCTCTCGATACCGGCCTTTCGCAGATTTTGGCGGATCAATGTCCAGTAGTGGTCGTGGGCGCAGACCAGTTGCGGGCGCTGGTACATCATCAGGTTCGCGATCATCCGCTTACCACTCCGGTTCTGCACATGCAGGAGGATGTCACCGGCACATCGGTCTTACCAAGCGCCTGCTCTAGTTTTTTCTCAAAGACCGGCAATTCTTCGGCAGCACCACGCTGGCGCAAGCACTCGACCAATCCGTGCAAGGCCCAGACATTTTCAGGATGCTGGGCGCAGCGTTGAAGCGCTCCGTTCAGCCCTAGGTCGGTCCGGTAGACCTCTTCGGCTTCCTCGTAATGGCCCTGCTCGGACAGCAATGCTGCGAGGGCGTGACGCGGCGGATGCATCCAGGCCCATGGTTCGGTGTATTCGAGATTGTCGTCGCGGGCGACGCTCTCGCGCAGGTGCGCATAGGCGGCGGCATGGTTGCCCTTGTGATATTCCAGTTCCCCGTCCAGCATCGCCTGACCGACCGCCAGAATCGCGTGTGCGGTATTGTTGAAAAATTTGCGCTCGGGTGGGATCCGCGCAACCGCCCTATGAAACAGGTCGCGCTGGTTTTCCGCCGCAGCGATATTATCGAGTGCGGCATGGGCGACGCCCTTGGCATAGTGATGCATGGCCGTCGAGACGCAATAGAGTGCGGGGTCGTCCGGCATCGGGTGATCCACGATCTGTTGCCACCGGCCAAAGCGCACCAGCACATGCATCTTCATCGAGTAATAGCCTTCCATCGTGACGGCGATCTGCGTTCCCGCTCTGCAAGACAGAACTTCCTTCGATAGAGTGGCGCAAAGCTGGTCGGCGGCCTTCATGGCGGGCGTGAACTGACCCAGAAACATGCAGGCATACATCATCAGATGCAGGTCATGAGTCCGCGCCGTCGTATAGAAATTAAACGGTCCGGCATAATCGACATACATTTCATCAGCGCGGATGGCTTTTTCGCTGGCAAGTTTCGCTTTCTCATACTCACCGCAAAGGGTGTAGGTATGGCCGGGCATGTGGTTGAGATGCCCCGCATCCGGGCAGAGCGTTCCCAAGATATCGGCTGAACGCATCGCGCGTTCCGGCTCGTCCGACATTTCGGTGACATGAATATGGAGATGCAGGATCGCGGGGTGTTGCCGCGCGCCGATCGCGTCCTTCATGGCAATCGAGCGTTCAATGACCTCCAGCGCTTCGATCGTATCGGCATTTTTGGCCGGCGTGCCGCGCTTTACATCCCACAGTTTCCACGGCGTGCGCGTCATGATCGCCTCGGCGAAAAGCGCCATCACGTCATGGTCATCTTTGTAGTCGAAGTAGACCCGGCGCATGGCGGCGGCATAGGCCTCGTCCCATCGGTCGAATTCTTCCGGCGAAACCACATGCGGTTTTTGAAAGCGGGCGGCCAATGCCTCGACAAGCCGGTTCTCCAGATCGCTGCCTTCGAGGGCGTTGGCGCGTGCGTGTTCGATGTGGTCATGGGCAAACTTCGTCGCTTCGTTGGCCTCTGCGTCGCTGAAATCGCGCCATGCGTAATTGTAGAATGGCCCTGCACCATAGGTTGCGCCCCAATGGGCCATCACGCAATTCGGGTCGTGCTCGAGCGCCCTTTCAAAGCACTTCACGCCCTCTTCGTGATTGAAGCCGTAACACCAATTGAGCCCCAAGTTGAACCAACGCTGCGCTTCGGTTGAGACGGTCGAGATTGTCTTTTCATGTGCCCCCAGATCAAATCGATCCATAACCCCTCCAAACCGAATATCTCCTGAGAGGTTAAGCGTTCTCGACGCCTTTTAGAACGATGATTGGCATCTTGAACGAAGAGGCGCTCGGGTGGGTTTAAGCCTGAACCCCACGCAGCCTAATCCGGCTCAGGCCTAATCAAAACCACAACGTTCACTGTTCATCGCGGAGCAGGTTCATATCCCGGCGGTCGCGTTTGGTTGGGCGGGGTCCGGTGCGGACCTCTTTCACGCGGGGCTGCGATTCCGGCGGCGAGAGGTCTTCGTAGAGGGCTTGTGCCTCGGTTGCAGGGCCTCGGCGGGTGCCGATCTCAACGATTTTGATTACGCGCGTATGGTTACCTTGAGGAAAAGTCAGCACGTCATCTGGTTTGACCATGCGGCTGGGTTTGGTGCTGCGCTCTCCGCCGATGCGAAGATTGCCGTCGCTGACGAAGCGAGAGGCGAGGCTGCGCGATTTCAGAAACCGCGCATACCAGAGCCACTTGTCCACCCGGATTGCGGGGGCGTCGGTTTCGCTCACTTATCGTCCTTCAACCGTTGCAGCACGGCGAAAGGCGAATCCGGGTCGACTTTGCCGCCGCCTTGTTTGGGCGGTGCGGATTGGAAGGTCTGCGGTTGTTGCTTCGGCGGTGGGCGGCCTTTGCCACCTTTCTGGTTCCGGTTGGGCCGGTTGCCTTCGGGTCGGCCACTGCCGCCCATTTTCCCCGTATGGGATTTGCGCGTGCCGGGGCCAGCGGTGACAGGTTTCGGCGCGCCAGCCTCGCCGCCGGGCGGGTTGCCGCTGCGGTTTTGTTTGTTTCCATCGTTGGGTTTGCGGCGCTGGCCATCACCGCGCTGTTGCCGTCCGCGTGGCAGGATGCGGAAGGTGTAGAACACTTCCGTCTCCGCCGGTTCATCCGCTTTTGGATCAGAGGAGGTTTCGGATGCGTCTGATGGTGCCTCCGGTTCCGCGGCGGCATCGGCGGTTTCAGTTGTTGGCGTTGGCGTGAGTTGCGAGGCATCAGGTTTTGCTTCTGACACCGGCGCTGTTGGTTCGGGTGCCGCTTCGACGGGTGGCGACTCGGGTGCGGGTTGATCGGGTACGGACGTTTCTGTTGTGGCCGTATCCGAAGCCGCAGCATCCGGAGTAGATTCAGTCGCTTCCGGTGCGGGTTCGGACGTTGAACTCGGTTCGGCGGCGGGAGTTGCTTCCGCCGGGGCGGTTGGTGCGGTTCCGAGGATGAGCTGATCGAGCGACGGCGGCGCTTCCGGTTCGGATTTTGCGCCTGACTCTGCCGAAGCATCCGCCTTCGCCTCTGACGTCTCAGATGGTGTCGTCGTTGGCTTCGGTTCTTTCTTGGTTTTCTCGCGTTCGCCCTTCTCGCCGCGATAACCCATGCCCGACATCAAATCGGAGAACTGTTCGAGGGTCAGACCGGTGATCGACAGCATATCGGGTGTCGCTTCAAAGCCTTTGCGCGCATCGAGAGGCCGGATCATATCCGCCAATCTCTCAAGCATATCAAGGCGTAAAGCGCGGGTTCCGGCTCGGCGATACCCCGCCATCGGATAGTACGCGTTCGGCACGCCCTCTGGTGCTGGCATCGTCACAACACCCGGCGGCGGCGGCGCAGGAATATCTTCCATGCTTTGCGCCAAACCCCACAACATCACCCGCAACCGCGTCGGTGCGGGCTTCAAAAGTAGAGGCATAAAGAGGGTGTATTGCCCAAACCGAAGCCCATGTTTTCGCATGACCGCGCGGACTTCTTGCTCGATCGACTTAACGTCATTCGCAACAGGGCCACGCGGTAAAATACCCAGTGATTCAACAACCTGAAAGGCGACGCCTTTACCAATTCCGGTAATGGTCTCATCATTTTTCAGCGCCAAGAGCGGCTCAAACAGACTGGAAACCTTACGATCAATCCACTGCTGGCAACGCCGCTGCGCCCGCTCAAGGCTGGTCGCCTCTAACAGCTCATCCGCAAAGACCTTGGCCGTCGGCGATAAAGCATCGGCCCCTTTTTCCAGCCGGCCAATCACCACATTGTCCCAGACAATGCCGCCTTGCTCGGTAAAATCGATTGCGCCATCAGCGGCAGCGTAAAGACGCTCAACCCGCTGAGTCAGCTCGGCAGCGACCGGAACGGTGCTGGCCGCGCGCAAGGTTTTTTCGTGGACGCCTTCGGCTTGTTTGTCGGGTTGAAAGCGTAAACCTTCAATCCGCCCAACATGTTCGCCTTCGACCGTGACTCCGCCGTCTTTTTCGACTGTGGCCACGAGGTCCTCCTTCTGTTTCAACCGCCGCATCAAAACACTGGTGCGGCGATCGACAAATCGTTGTGTCAACCGAGTGTGTAGAGCATCAGACAGTCTATCTTCAACGGCACGCGTTTTTTCTCGCCAACTGGCCGCGTCCTCTAACCACTCACTTCGGTTTGCGGCATAGGTCCAAGTTCGAATGAACGCCAGACGTTTCGACAAAATATCGATATCGCCGTCGCTCTTATCGATGCGCTGGACCTGTGTTCGCATCCATTCGTCTGGTATAACCTGCGAAGGCCCTGTCAGAAACCCGTAAATGCGCCGAAGTAAATCGACGTGTTCGGTCATCATCGTTTTGCGAAAGTCTGGTACCTGACAAACGTCCCACAACAGCCGGGTTTGGGCCGCACCCTTTGCCGTCATCTGAACATCGGCGTCGCGCGATAACATTCGGAGCGCCGCGACATCTTCTGCTTCGCGGGTTCGCTGCAGGCCCATCATCGGAGAGGGCATATCGAGGCTTTTCAGCAATGCGTCGGGGTTGGCGAAGTTCAGCGCAGAGTTCCGCCATTGCAGCGCATTCACGGGCCGGAACCGGTGTTCCTCGATGGCTTCGACCATCTCGGGTTCGAGTGGGCGGCAATCGCCGGTGACCCCAAACGTGCCGTCATTGGTATAACGCCCAGCACGCCCGGCGATTTGTGCGAGCTCTTGCGCTTCCAAGCGGCGATGTTTGCGCCCGTCAAACTTAGACGAACCCGCGAACCAAACGCTCTTTAAATCTAGGTTTAGACCCATTCCGATCGCATCAGTGGCGACGAGATACTCAACCTCGCCTTCCTGAAACATCTGCACCTGAGCGTTTCGCGTTCGTGGAGAGAGAGCGCCCATCACTACGGCAGCGCCACCCTTTTGGCGGCGGAGCAGTTCGGCGATGGCGTAAACTTGATCGGTGGAAAACGCGACGATGGCGGAGCGCGGAGGCAGACGACTGATCTTTTTCGGGCCAGCATAACTCAGGACCGAATATCGCTCGCGGAAAGCAAACTGAGCGTCGGGAATGACAGCGCTGATGCTATCCCGCATCGTCATGGCACCAAGGAACAGCGTTTCGTGCATGCCGCGTGCACCGAGCAAACGATCTGTAAAGACGTGCCCGCGTTCAGGGTCGGAGCAGAGTTGGATTTCGTCAACGGCGACAAAGTCTGCACCCGTCTCAATCGGCATCGACTCAACGGTGCAGACGAAATACTTCGCGCTGGCTGGGACAATCTTTTCCTCGCCAGTCACAAGCGCAACCACGGACGGTCCGCGTAACTCGACAATCCGATCATAGACCTCGCGCGCGAGCAAACGCAGCGGGAAACCCATCACGCCCGATTTATGCCCCAACATCCGCTCGATGGCGTACGTGGTCTTGCCGGTGTTCGTTGGACCGAGAACCGCGGTGACGGTGCGATCACGGGGATGAGTGGAGGTCATTCGGCGTCTCGCTGGCGCCGAACGTCGGCGTAAGAGACCATCTAACGTGAACGGGTCGTCGCGGCAATTCCGAAGGTCGAACATCGCCTTCTTCTCGCATGGGGAAACGAAGTTCTTGTGATGGACGAAGAATCCGTACCGCCACCGTTTCGATGCACGTACGCAACAAATGTATCTTGAACGCAACTTTTCGCTTGCGCTCCGAGGGTGATTCGGTGTTTCTCCCGCCTCCGGGCAATTCATCCGCCCGAGCCTCAATGAAAGGGAGGTCCGTATGAATAAAATATGTCTCCCCTGC
>CAZXMX010000030.1:0-24017 GCA_964641645.1 uncultured Neomegalonema sp. | reverse complement strand
TGCCGAACACTTTCTTCCGCGCGGCGGCTGCGCCCTCTTTGTCCATGTCGAATTTGACATGCCAATCCGGGCGCTCTAGCGAGGCGATGAAATGGTTCGCCGTGTCCGCCGTAACCAACAACCGCTTGCCGCCGCTCTCGACGTGGAAAACAGTGTGCCCCGGCGTGTGGCCGTTCGCCGCAACCGCGTCGATGCCCGACACCACCGAACCGCCGTCTTTGATGAAGGTCATCTTCTCAGCAAAGGGGACGACGTTTTTCTTCGTCAGCGCGTGATCGGCTTTAACCCAGTGATCGTACTCCTTCGGCGACGTGACATAGCGTGCATTCGGGAAGGCTGGTTTCCCGTCCACCATCATTCCGCCGATATGGTCGCCGTGGAAGTGCGTGATGACGACGATATCGACATCCTCTGGCGCGTAGCCAACCTCTGCCATCCGCGCCCGAAGTTTTCCAGCGGTGGGCCGCGCGGTTCCATCGTTGCCGGTATCGAACAGGACGAGTTCAGAGCCGGTATTCACCAGCGTCACGGTAAAGCCGATCTCCATCTTATCCGACGGCAAGTTATGCGCTGCCGCAAGTTCGGCGACATCGTCTGCTTCTTGGTCTTGACCAAAAATCGGATGCGGCCCGCCAAGCGTCACCGCGCCGTCATAAATCGTCGTGACCTCGAAATCACCAAGCGGGAAGCGAAAATGCGTCGGGCGAACCGGCCCGAGCATCTTTGCCTTCGCAAGCGACGGCGTTGTGCGGATGAGTGCCGGTGCGGCCAACGATACGCCCAGCGCGGCAAGCGTTGTTCTGCGGGTAAAATCTGTCATGGAAGCCCCTCCTTACAATGGCGTGTGCAGTGTAAGGTAGGGCGGAATGCGCCTTGGACGAGGGGCGGAGCCGCCTTATTATTCGAGATCGCGTCAATTCAGCGGCCCTCCGCTTAACACGACGGCCCCCTTCAACTTATTCTCGCTATCACACCCCGACGGGCCCCTTCGCGGTTGCACTGTCGTCCAGAATCGTACAGCCTGATGATCTGGACACGGAATACGGGGCTTGGACGTGGGGACTTTCCTGTTTCGCAATGCAACTTTGGTCGATGCGACCAGCACCGAGGCCCGCGAAGGCTTCGATGTTTTGATTGAGGGCGACCTTATCAAGGAAGTGTCCGATACGCCGATCAAGGCAGCCAATGCGCGGGAAATCGATCTGAAGGGCGCAACGTTGATGCCCGGCTTGGTTGACGCGCACGTCCACGTCAAAGCAACCGATCTCAATCTCGCGCTACTTGGGGTAAAACCGTCCAGCTATATCTACGCGCAGACCACGAAGATCATGGAAGGGATGCTGCAACGCGGCTTTACCACGGTTCGCGATGCAGCCGGAGCCGATAAAGGCTTGGCCGATGCGGTAGATCACGGTTTGATTGCCGGTCCTCGCCTGCGGGTTTGTGGCTTGTCGTTGTCTCAGACGGGGGGGCATTCGGACCAACGGCCCGTGACGATGATGAGCGACGCGTCTTCTGTTGAGCGTCATAACATTACCCAGCATTTTGGCCGAATCGCCGATGGTGTCGATGAGTGCCGACGCGCGGCGCGGGACGAGCTGCGCAAGGGCGCGCATCATGTAAAGATTATGGCGGGCGGCGGCGTATCCTCGCCCACCGATCCGATTGAAAACACGCAATACTCGATGGACGAACTGATCGCGATCAACCAAGAAGCCGAAGCGTGGAACACTTATACGATGGCTCACACGTACACGCCGCGCGCCATCCAAATGTGCGTCGAAGCCGGAACGCGAACGCTTGAGCATTGCAACCTCATCGATGTCGAAACCGCAGAGATGATGGCCGATCATGACGCCTATCATGTGCCAACGAACATCACATATTGGGCGCTCAATAAGCATGGGAAAGAGTATGGCTTTCCCGACGTCAGTATCGAAAAACTGAAAACCATCGTGGATGCGGGACTGGGCGCGGTCGAGATTTCGAAGAACGCCGGTGTTAAGATTGGCTTCGGCACTGACCTGCTCGGCCCCTGCCATCACTATCAGGCCAATGAGTTCGGCCTCGCCGCACAAGTTTTAGGCAACCACGGCGCGCTGAAAGCCTCGCTCGAAACCAGCGCCGAGATTATGTACATGGAATATGAGATCGGCAAAGTGCAAGCGGGCTTCAAGGCTGATCTCATCGTCGTCGATGGCAATCCGCTTGAAGATATCACCTGCCTTGAGAACGACGGCGCAAAAATCCCGTTCGTCATGCGCGACGGGATCATCTTTAAAGACAATCGGGGCCTCGCTTGACGAAGGTACAACTCATCGATCGCCCATAAAATGACGACAATCAGGGAGAGCTAAACAATGACAATCAAGAAAACACTGACTGCAGCACTGCTCGGCAGCGCCATGCTCGCCGCACCTGCAAACGCCGAAGAATTTAAGTTCGCCTTCCAAGGCGATGCCGGCACCATGGATCCCCATGGCTTGTTCGAGACCTTCACGCTCGGCTTCCAGCGCAACATCTATGAAGGCTTGGTGGCGCGCGACGGCGACATGGCGATGATCGGCGCTCTGGCAGAAAGCTGGGAAAACACATCACCAAATGTCTGGACGTTTAATCTGCGCAAAGGCGTGAAATTCCATAACGGCAATGACTTCACAGCCGATGATGTTGCGTTCTCCGTTGAGCGCATCAACACTGAAGGCTCCGACTTGAAGACAGTTGCTTCGCTGATCAAAGACGTCAAAGTTGTCGACGATCACACGGTTGAGCTGCACACCCCTGCCCCTAACCCGATCCTGCCCTTGCAGCTCGAAATCTTCTACATCATGGACAAAGAGTGGTCCGAAGAGAACAAGACCACCGAGGCCACCAGCCCGTCCGGCGGTGATGAAGGCAACTATGCCAACCTCAACGCGAACGGCACCGGTCCCTTCAGACTTGAGTCGCGTCAAAGCGGTGTGAAAACGGTGTTGGTTCGTCACGACGATCACTGGAACGAAATTGAGTCGAACATCACGACGGCGATCTTTACGCCGATTGAGCAAGACGCGACGCGTGTTGCTGCGCTGATCTCCGGCGACGTTCACCTCGCTTGGCCGATCCCGGTTCAAGACTGGAACCGCCTTGAAAGCGCTGATGGCGTGAAGCCGCTCACCGGCCCGGAAGCGCGGACCATCTTTCTCGGCTTCAACCAAACCGATGACGAATTGAAGACCGGCGGCGATACGACGAAGGGTAAGAACCCCTTCAAAGACGTCCGCGTTCGCAAGGCTTTCATGCATGCGATCGATATCGAAGCCATCAAGAAAAAGATCATGCGCGGGTCGGCGACCCCTGCCGGCCTGATGATTGCTCCACAGATCAACGGCTTCACCGAAGATCAAAATGATCGCCTCGACTACGACGTCGCGGGTGCAAAGAAACTTCTGGAAGAAGCCGGATACGCTGACGGGTTCGAAGTCACGATGGATTGCCCGAACGATCGCTATGTCAACGACGAGAAAATCTGTCAGGCTTCGGCTTCGATGCTGGCGAAGATCGGCGTCAAGGTGAACCTGCTCGCCCAAACCAAGTCGAAATACTTCGGCAAAGTTCTCGCGCAAAATGGCTATGACACAGATTTCTTCCTGCTCGGCTGGACCCCTTCAACCTTCGACGCCCATAACGTGATGTCGGGATTGATTTCCTGCCGTGGTGGTGAAGACAAAGTCGGCGCGTTCAACCTCGGCGGCTATTGCAACCCGAAGATCAACGACCTGACCGCGAAGGTCCAATCTGAAACGGATCAAGCAAAACGTCAGGCTATGATTGAGGAAGCCTTCGAAATCCACAAAGAAGAAGTTGGTCACATCCCGCTTCACCAACAGCCGCTGTCGTGGGGCGTGTCGGACAAAGTTGATGTTATTCAACGCCCCGACAACGTGTTCGATCTGCGCTCCGCTGTCATTAAGTAAGCCGCAGCGCAATCGCGCTGCCACGCCCTCTCCTTCCGTTGGGAGAGGGCAACGAGCAAAATATGATCTCATTTCTCATCAAGCGTTTGCTGCAATCAATTCTCGTCATGCTGACGGTGGCACTGATTGCGTTTTCACTGTTCCGCTATGTCGGCGATCCCATTAACAATATGGTGGGTCAGGATACGACGCTGGAAGAACGCGCTGATCTGCGCGAGCGGCTGGGACTGGACGACCCGTTCTTTGTTCAGTTCGGACGCTTCGTCAAAAACGGAGCGCAGGGCGAGTTCGGGATTTCTTATCAGCATCGCCGCCCCGTCTCTGAGCTGATTGCTGAACGTGCGCCGGCGACGTTGGAATTGGCGATCATTTCGTCGATCATCGCGGTTGCCGTTGGCATATTGATGGGCGTCTATACCGCCATCCACCGAACGGCATGGTTATCGCGGGTGATGATGACGATCTCACTCATCGGCATTTCGTTACCGGTCTTTTTGACCGGCATCCTTTTGATACTGGTGTTCGGTGTCATCCTGCGTTGGCTGCCAACATTTGGACGCGGCGAAGTCGTGCAACTGGGTTGGTGGAGTACGGGGCTGCTAACCGCTTCTGGCCTCAAAGCCCTGATCTTACCTTCAATAACCTTGGCATTGTTTCAGATGACGTTGATTATGCGTTTGGTTCGCGCCGAGATGCTTGAAGTCCTCCGCACTGATTTTGTGAAGTTCGGGCGGGCACGTGGTTTGCCCGATCGCTACATCAATTTCAAAACTGCGCTCAAAAACACGATGGTTCCTGTCATTACGATTATCGGCCTGCAACTGGGTGCGGTGATCGCTTTTGCCATTGTCACAGAAACCGTCTTTCAATGGCCGGGAATGGGCCTGATGTTCATTCAAGCCGTACGTGAGGTCGATATTCCAATCATGGCGGCCTACCTCGTTATGATCGCGCTGATCTTTGTGGTCATCAACCTGATCGTTGACCTCCTCTATTATGTCGTCGATCCAAGGTTGCGCGTCGACCGCGCAGCGACGGGGCATTGAGACGATGACCGACGTTTCAATCCCTCGTACACCGCGCACCCGTATCGGACGTTTTTTCGACGGCGACATCTGGCACAGCTTTATCCGCTCGCCACTGGTCATTCTGTCGGCGATCATTTCCGTCGCGTTTTTCGCGGCGGCGATATTTGCGCCATGGGTCGCTCCGTACAATCCATTCGATCTCGCTTCGATCGATTTGCTGGACTCGAACCTACCCCCCGTTTGGCTCAAAAACGGAGATCCACGCTTTTTGCTTGGCACGGACGATCAGGGCCGCGACATGCTGTCGACGATCATCTACGGCGCGCGTATTTCTCTGTTTGTTAGCCTCGCGGCAGTCCTGTTCTCGATGATTCTCGGTATTTCACTAGGACTGATTTCTGGCTACGTCGGAGGTCGCACAGACGCGATCATCATGAGGGTTGCGGACGTTCAACTCGCCTTCCCTGCCATTCTAATCGCGATGTTGATCGATGGCGTTGTGCGCGGCGTTCTCCCTCGCGAACTGCATGGGGACATTGCGATTTATGTCCTGATCTTCGCGATTGGAATATCCGGCTGGGTTCAATACGCGCGGACCGTGCGCGGTTCGACCCTTGTCGAGAAGAACAAGGAATATGTTCAAGCCGCCCGCGTCATCGGGATTGGACCGGTGATTATTCTGTGGCGGCATGTTCTGCCGAACGTGACCGGTCCGGTGCTGGTCATCGCAACCATTCACCTCGCCATTGCGATCATCACGGAAGCAACGCTGAGCTTCCTCGGCGTCGGTGTGCCGCCGACGACCCCGTCGATGGGGACGCTGATCCAAGTCGGTCAGGATTATCTGTTCTCAGGAGAATGGTGGATCACGATCTTCCCCGGCATCGCACTGGCGGTGCTCGTTCTCGCCATCAACCTCTTCGGGGATTGGCTGCGCGACGCGCTCAATCCGAAATTGAGGTGACGCAATGACCCTGCTCACCATCAAGGGAATGCGCGTTGAATTTCCGTCTCGCCGAGGCCACGTCACCGCGGTTCAAGATCTGACGATCGACGTCGCGCCGGGAGAAATCCTTGGGGTCGTTGGCGAGTCTGGTGCAGGCAAATCCACGATTGGTAACGCGATCATCGGGCTGCTGGAGCCTCCGGGGGAAATGACTGCCGGCGAAATTACCCTGCAAGGCGACCGCATCGACACGATGAATGATACGCAGATACGAAGCGTTCGCGGTGCGCGGATTGGGATGATTTTCCAAGACCCACTGACGTCTCTTGATCCCCTGCAAACAGTCGAAACGCAGTTGATCGACACGATCCGCGAGAACCTCGGCGTCTCCGAGCGCGAGGCGAGCGATCGCGCGATTGCTTTGCTGGATGCGGTTGGTATTCCTGATCCCGCGATCCGGATCAAACAGTACCCACACCAATTCTCTGGCGGCATGAGACAACGTGTGGTGATCGCACTCGCCCTTTGCGGAGAGCCGGAACTCATCATCGCAGACGAGCCAACGACAGCGCTCGACGTCTCGGTGCAGGCTCAAATTCTCGACTTGATGAAGGGCCTTTGCCGCGACCGCAATGTCGGCATGATCCTGATCACGCACGACATGGGCGTCATCGCAGAAACCGCCGACCGCGTCGCCGTGATGTATCGGGGGCGTGTTGTCGAGACCGGCACGACAGAGCAAATTATTAATCACCCCACCCACGAGTACACGCAAAGTCTGATCTCTGCCGTACCGCCGCCCGGTCGTCGCCTCGCTCGTTTTCCGCTGGTTACTTATATTGAGGACGCGCAAGAACGCCCCGAAGGTTTGAATCTCGCGACGCATTGGCTCGGCCAATCGCGCGACTACGGCACGGCGAGCGAAACCCTGCTGGATATCGAAAACCTACACATGCGCTTTGTCACGCGCAGTTCGATTTTCCCGTCCAAGCGCCTGTTCCTTGATGCGGTGAAAGATGTCAGCTTGTCGATCAAGTCCGGGGAAGTTTTCGGCCTTGTGGGAGAAAGTGGTTCCGGTAAATCGACCATCGCTCGTATGATTACGGGCATCTATAAACCGACCTCTGGGTCGATCCGTTTTGCTGGGCAGGAAATCACGGGACTGAACCGCAAAGATGCCGCGCCGCTACGCCGCCAGATGCAGATGATTTTCCAAGACCCGTTTAGTTCGCTGAATTCGCGGATGCGAGTGAAGGACATTATCGCCGAGCCGATCCATTTCCACGGCCTCGCTTCTTCCAACGCTGAGGCGCAACAGATTGTCGGCGATCTCCTTGACGTCGTCGGTCTTGGCACCCAAGCCGCCGTAAAGTTTCCACATGAGTTTTCTGGCGGGCAACGCCAGCGGATTTCCATCGCTCGCGCTTTGGCGACGCGACCGCGCTTTTTGGTCTGTGATGAACCGACATCGGCGCTCGATGTATCGATTCAGGCGCAGGTGCTGAACTTGCTTAAAGACCTGCAAGGCGAGTTGGACTTGACCATGCTGTTC
The DNA here is from genome assembly GCA_964641645.1 of uncultured Neomegalonema sp. GTDB lineage: Bacteria > Pseudomonadota > Alphaproteobacteria > Rhodobacterales > Rhodobacteraceae > JAHDDY01. Next base: position 16,535 of record CAZXMX010000030.1, on the reverse strand, counting down.
ATCAGCCACGACCTGCCGGTGATCCGCCAGATGTGCGATCGGGTTGGCGTCATGCGGCACGGTCAGTTGCTGGAGGTGGCGGAGACGGAAACCCTGTTCACCAATCCACAGCATGACTACACCGAACACCTGCTCGACCTGATGCCGAAGTTCACGGGATTTGGTGCGCAGGCGGCGAAGTAGTTAAGCGGCCTCCGAAATCTGATAAGTAGCCTTGTCGAGCCAAGCCGGAGAGATTTCGACGCCCCACCCCGGCGCATCCGTGACTGTCGCATGACCATCGGCAATCCCATAGGGTGACTGAACGAACAGTTCTTCTTGCCACGGGTAGTAATCGGCGCGCTCGATTGAGAATTCTAGATACTTCCCCGCATTCGGAATTGCGCGCAGCAGGTGCATGGTGAACAGCGTCACCATCGATAGGTTCGCGCAGTGCGGCGTCACCGGCAGATCTGCCTCCGCCGCCATGCGGCACACCCGCAGCGTCCGCGATAGACCGCCAAGGTAACAGACATCGGGCTGAACGATATCGACAGCGCGCATGTCGATCATGCGCTTCCATGTCGGCAAGTCGCAGTCTTGTTCACCGCCCGTCACGTCAATCGAGAGCGCATCTGTGACTTGCTTGGTTTGCTCCAATTCCCAATAGGGACAAGGCTCCTCGTAGTGGCAAAAGCCTTCACCTTCGAGCATCCTCCCCACCTCGATGGCACGTTCCGGCGAGTAGCAAGAGTTCGCATCGATGAGCAGGTCGGCGTCGGGTAGCGCACGACGCATCGTTGGAATGATCTCTTCGGTCCGCCCCGGCCATTCGTCTTGGTTCCGCCCGACTTCAGCGCCGGCTCGCATTTTGAAAGCGGTAAAGCCGTCACGATCCGCCAACGCTTTCAGCCGCTCCGCCTCTTCCGTCGGCGTGATGTCACGCTTCATCGAGGACGCATAAGCGCGGACCGTCCCCGCACTCCCGCCGAGCAGTTCGGCCACGGGCTTGCCCGCCAGTTTTCCACGTAAATCCCAGATCGCGGTATCCACGCCGGTCATCGCTCGGCGAAGATACGAGCCGGGGAACTTATGTTCCCGCTCGGTGACCAGATCGAGCAAATCGTCGAGATCGGTCGTGTCGACGCCGAGCATCCACGGCGCGACCTGCCGATGCAAAACCTGACACGCGATATCTGCGTGGTAGGTGGAAACCTGCCCCCACCCTTGCGCGCCGTCTTCTGAGGTCGCGCGGACGAAACCGACATCGGGGGTCGTGAAGGTCTCGATGGATTTAAGGATCATGACGGGCTCTCTCTAAAAAGAAAAAGTCCCCGGCGCCAGCCGGAGACCTTTGTATCAAGCAATCAGTCACCCTCAAAAACCGGAGGGCGAATTGGTTAGGCCATCCACCAGCGCTCAGCGTTTTTGTGGCCGTCCAGCTCCCAGTTCGATGCGACTTGATCTGGCATGCCGATCTTTTTCGAGATCGCATGGGTGTAAGCGCTGAACATCGGGATAACCGAACCGCAATCGTCGTGACAGATGCGCTGCATCTCGACATACATATCGCGGCGTTTCACCGGATCGAGTTCAGAGCGTGCCCAAACGAGCAGCTTGTTGAACGTGCGGTTTTCCCAATAGGACTCGTTCCAGTCTGCACCCGACGAGTAGACCTGAGAGAACATCCAATCTTCCGTTGGACGACCGCCCCAGTATCCACCGACGAATGGCTTTTTCATCCAAACGTTCGACCAATATCCATCTTCGGCTTCGCGCTTGATTTTCAGTTCGATACCAGCCTTCGCTGCGCTTTCAGAGAAGAGCTGTCCCGCATCGACTGCGCCTTCGAATGCAGTGTCCGCCACCGAAAGTTCCAGCGAAAGCTTATCCAATCCTGCTTTCTTGAGGTGGAACTTAGCTTTGTCCGCATCGTACTCACGCTGTGGAATTTCATCATCCGTTGCGCGGTTCACGTTGGCAGGGCCAATCGGGTGATCGTTGCCGAGTGCACCAAAGCCGCGTGCGACTTTGTCCACCATTTCTTGACGGTCAATTGCGTACTTCATCGCAAGGCGAACATGGTTGTCGGTGAAGGGGTCGGCGCGCGTATCCATCGGCAGCACGACGTGCTTGTTGCCGTAGGTTGGCATGACAACGATGCTGTTGTCGCGCTTGAGCAATGGCGCGGTCGACGCATCGAGGTTCGACATCGAGTGAATTTCACCCGTCCGCAGCGCTGACGTCCGTGCACCGGCATCCGCGATAAACAGGTTATGAACTTCGTCGAAGTGGCCTGCGTCCTCTTTCCAGTAGTTCGGGTTCTTGTGAACGACAGCGCGAACACCCGGTTCAAAGTCTTTCGCGTCCTTGAGCATGTAGGCGCCGGAACCAACGCCGGATTCCCAATCAATGCCGCCGCCGTCTTTAGCGGGACAGATGTTCAGGTGGTAATCTGAAGCGATGTACGGGAAGTCGGCGTTGCCGCCGGACAGCTTAAAGACGACCGTATCTTTGCCATCAGCTTCGACGCTCTCGACGGCTGCGATGATGCCTTTCGCCGCGGATTTCGTGTCTTCACCCATATGGTGGCGGAAGCTTTCGACGACGTCTTCGGCGCTGACGGTCTTGCCGTTATGGAACTCGACGCCTTTACGCAGTTTGAAGGTCCAGGTCGCCGCATCGGCGGATGCTTCCCACTCCTCAGCAATTTCACCACGCAATTGGTTATCAGGGCCAATTTCGGTCAGGTTATTGCGGAGCTGACCCGAACTGACGTTGATCATAAAGCTGTCGAGAATCACGGCTGGATCGAGCGAATCGGAGGTTCCGCCACCCGTCAGAGCTTGAATAAACGTTCCGCCGGGTTTCGGGGTCGCAGCGAGCGCCTTATCGAAATTAACCGTTGCAGCAGTGGCAGTTACCCCTGCAGCCAGTGAAATCTGCATGAACTCACGGCGACCCATCTTGCCTTCAGTGGCAAGCTCCGACGCCTTTTCGAGGTTGATCATCCTAGTTCTCCCTTTTCGTCTCTTTTATGTATCGAATGTGACACAGATTTAGCGTTTCGCGAGTCAATTCTTGCCGCGGCCAATCGCCTAGGTATTTCGGTAAGAATCGGAGCATCGCGGGGGGCACACTGACGATTGGCATCGATGCGATGCGGTCGAATTCGCCTGTCATCGTTAGAATTCGAGTGCTCCGCCGTCCCGCAAGATCGCTTTTGCAGCGAGAGAAAAATCATCACCGTCTGAAACATGTTCGGCCCCGTCATGCTCAATGAGCGGGGCGCATAGTGTCAACGGGGTGCGTGCGCCTTTGCGGGCCTTCACGACAACGCGACTGGCTGGACGGCCCATGCGGCCTGAGATCGGCTTGATTTGGATATCGCCTGCCCTGCCCTCTAGACCTGCCAAAAGCTCGGACAATCGCTCCGCGCGCTGAACCATCACGAGCCATCCGCCGGGCGCAAGGCGACGCAGCGCGCAATCGACCCAGACACTCAACGCAACCGTCTCATGGTGCGCGGTCTCTTTCGCCTCGCTGACCTTCCCAGCCCCAGCGCGAAAATAAGGAGGATTCGCAATGACCCCGTCAAAGCTCATGGCGCGGAGCTGCGATGGAGGGTCCGCCACATCCCCGCGAAAGACGTTGAAATCAACCCCCGCCTCCGTTGCATTGGTCACAGCTAAGAACATGTAGTCCAGTTGCACCTCTAACGCATGCAACGTCAGCCCTTGCACACGCGCAGCAAGGCAGAGCGACGCAACGCCAGCCCCGGTCCCCAACTCCAACACAGTTTCGCCCGGAACCGCCGGGGCCGCCGCAGCCAAATAAACGGCGTCCACGCCTGAGCGATAACCGTCTTTGGGCTGTTTCGCCTGTACTGACCCGCCAAGGAATTGGTGTTCCACCAATGAGTCGGGCGCAAACCCACTCATGCGTCTTCGGGAGTCGTTTCGATATCGAGTAAGGACATAAGGCGGCGCGCACGGATGAGATCATCCTCGTGGACCATGAGGCGGCGCGGCAATATGCCAAGGCTGCCTTCCAGCACGCTCATATGGACGTCGAACACGATGGCTTCTATACCTTCGCCCTTGAGATAGGCTGTCGCAGCACTGATAATGGTGGGATCGGTGGTTTTAAGAAGTTCTTCCATAGCCCCGGACGCTTAATTGACCATTCGCTATATTCCGGCGCACCGCCCCGATTGTCAAAGGCCCTGATTTATGACGCTCGCCCTCGAAACCCCTCGCGATAAATCGAAAGCACCGATGGAGCGATTATCTACGGCGCTGTCTGACGAACTCGCGGCTGTGGATTCGATGCTCAACACGCATATGCACAGCTCGACGGATCTGATCCCACAAGTCGCGGCGCACCTCGTAAAAGCGGGCGGTAAGCGCGTTCGTCCGGTTCTGACGCTCGCCGCAGCCAACCTTTGCGGATATGAAGGCGATCATCACATTCGGCTGGCGGCAGCGGTGGAGTTTATCCATACGGCGACGCTTCTTCACGATGACGTGGTTGACGGCAGCGCCCTGCGACGGGGCAAGCCCGCCGCCAACACCGTCTTTGGGAACAAGCCGAGCATCCTTGTTGGTGACTTTCTGTTCAGTCGCGCGTTTCAATTGATGGTCGAGACCGGTTCGATTGAAGTCCTCGACATTCTTTCGACAACGTCTGCGATCATCTCCGAAGGCGAAGTCATGCAACTCGCAACGGCGAATAACCTCGCCACAACCGAGGAAGAGCACCTCGCGGTCATCCGAGCCAAGACCGCCGCGTTGTTCTCCGCCGCAACGGAAGTCGGCGGGGTTCTGGCCGGAGTTTCAACCGAGAAAAGAACTGCGCTCCATACCTACGGCGACCGCCTCGGCATCGCGTTTCAACTGGCCGATGATGCTCTGGACTATGCCGGGAAGGCAGGAACCATTGGTAAGGACGCTGGAGACGATTTTCGTGAAGGCAAAGTCACGCAGCCAATCCTGCGCGCCTATGCAGCCGCCGATGAAGACGAACGCGCCTTCTGGAAACGAACAATCGAAAAGCGCCAGCAAGAAGACGGTGATTTTGAACAGGCGATGCGCTTGCTCGACAAGCATGGTGCGATTTCAGGCGCTCTGGAAGACGCGCGGCGGTTCGGGGCCGAAGCACGCGAAGCGCTTACCATTTTCCCTCAAAGTGCGTTGCGGGATGACCTTGACGATCTCGTTGGTTACGTCGTCGACCGGGATCACTGACGGTCAAACGAGCGCCATGGCCTCGATCCACCATTCTGGATAGTCGACCCGAATTTCATCTCTTGCCGCATTCGCCTGTGACTCATCACCGAATAGAGCGAAACAGGTCGCGCCTGATCCTGACATTCGAGCAATATGCGCGCCATCACAACGTTCCAACGCGGCAAGAACCGAGTCGATGACCGGCGCAATCGCACGCGCAGGCGACTCCAGATCATTTCTCGTTTCCGAGGCCAGCCAAGAGCCAAGCTCCGCTGTTGAGGCAAACGATTTGGGGATCGTGATTGCTCGTGGTTCATCGCTCAGGTCCAGCGCGGAAAACACCTGTGCCGTCGAAACCCCCCGTAACGGATTCACCAATACGAGCCATGTCGGAGGCAATCTTGGCGCATCCTCTAAAATCTCACCGATTCCCCGCATCATTCGGCTGCGGCTTCCGAGGCACACGGGAACATCTGCCCCAAGCCCGAGACCAATCTCATGCAAATCATCGTCCGAGATTGTCAGGCCCCATAGCGAAACCAGAGCGTTCAGCGTTGCCGCCGCATCCGCCGAACCACCGCCAATTCCCGCCGCTACAGGTAAGTTCTTTTCGAGCACCAATTCGGCACCAGTGACGGTTTGTCCCACCTCAAGCGCCCAATCTTGGAGCGCAAGAGCCGCGTCGAGAACCAAATTCCCGCCGCCACCTTCGAGCGCTGACGCAAACGGGCCTTCGACGCTGAGCGAGAGAAAATCGCCTTTCTTCGCGCGGAGTTGATCTCCGTTTTTCCCAAAAGAAACAAGACTCTCAAGGGTATGATAGCCATCATTTCGACGCCCCGTTACGTGGAGAAATAGGTTAACCTTAGGGCAGGCTGTGAATAAACGATCAGTCATTGCGTTGATTTACAGCAAGCTCAACTCAGAAAACAGGGCACTCGACTTTCCAGAACACGAGAATCGCGCTAAAGTAGAAGCGGTTACGTGCTTCAGTTGCTGATTAAATTTGGAGTTTCCGATGCGTTTGCTTTTTGCCGCAATGACGCTCGCTTGCCTCGCCTTCACACCGTCACACGCGCAGAACTGCGAATCTTTGTCGATTCGCAACGCCGCGGGCGATGTAACGGCCACCAAGAGAGTTTGCGTCGATGCAAATGGAGCTTGGGTTGACCCAGCCACGGTCAGTTCAAGTTCAGAGGCGGCGTTCCAGACGTTTGTGCCACCAGAACCAATCGGCGTGATCACCGAAGCGCCGTTGCTTCCCGCTGGGAACGAGATCGTCCCGCAAGCCGAAGTCTGGCAACAGCCCGTCTTGCAAGTCGATCAACTTGAAAGAGTGGTTCCCCTAGAGACCAGCCCGCCACTGCCGGTCGCGCCTTTGCTGCCCGCCGAGCCATCGTTGGGAACCATTGAGGTCCGATCGACCCCGCCAGCATCGGTCCGCAATCCGAGTGCTTGGCAACCGACATCGGGCGCGCGTAAACGACAACAACTGTATGCAAAGCTGGGATTGGTCTGCGTCGCTCGGGACGCAAAGTTTTGTACGAACGGCGATTGTTCTGGCCTTTGCTCGGGCAAGCACGGCTGGTGCGATGGCAAAACCGGAGAGCTTCACGCGTCGCTAGAGGCGATTGAACGGATTTACTGTAAGAAAAAGAAGCGGCGCTAGCGCGTCCGCTTCGATCTCAGTTCGGCTTCAACCGTCTTTGTCATCATCGGTCTTCACGACCGGCGCTTCGGGTTGAGTTTCGGTTTCGGCAACGCCTTCGGACTCTTTCGGCAATGCAGCTTCTTCTTCTTCGAGAACCTTATCGAGGCCTTTTTCGAGCTTCGCTTTGATCCGCTCCTGCAGGTCTTCCTCTTCAGGCTTAAAGGACTGCGCACGCTTCCATTGAAAACGTGCTTCGAGGCGGCGACCGACCACCCACAGGGTGTCGCCGTAGTGGTCGTTAATCACCGGGTCCGTTGGATTAAGCTCTACAGCGCGCTGCATCGTCTCTACAGCCGCATCGAAATCACCCAAGCGGTACTGCACCCATCCGAGGGAATCGGCGATGTACCCATCGTCAGGACGCACAGCGACCGCCCGCTCGATCATCTCACGGGCTTCTTCCAGGTTTTTACCCTGCTCGATCCAGCTATATCCGAGATAGTTTAGGACGTGCGCTTGGTTGGGTCTGAATTCGAGCGCCTTTTGCAGATCAGCTTCTGCTGAATCCCAGTCGCCCGTCCGCTCACGGCAGACGCCACGCGCATAGAAAAGCGACCAATGGCGGCTTTCGGGATTAGGGGTCAGTTCAATCGCGCGATCATACGCAACGCCAGCCTCTTCATACCGTTCAACGCGGCGAAGCAGGTCTCCACGCGCGATTGGCAGGCTCACCTCTTCGGGATGGTCTTTTTCGAGCGAGGTCAGCGTTTCAAGCGCTTCGTCAATCTTATCCACGCGTCCCAGCGCGTCCGCACGTCCAATCTGGGCAATACGATAGTAGGGACTGTCTTTGCTGACGGAACCATAGGTCTCAGCCGCGGAATCCCAACGTTGCTGCGCCTCCATCACGTTCCCGAGCAGAACACGAGCGGCTTCCATCTTAGGGTTCAGTTCGAGCGCAAGCTGGACATACACCAGCGAGAGCCGCACACCGCCATCTTCGCGAGCGAACGCACCGGCGAGGCCAAACATCGCCTCAGCGACCCCTTCTTGCGCGTTGTTAACAAGCAATTCGGGTTTCTCAGCATCGCTGGAGGTCGCCCGATCAATTGCAACACTCAGAACAGGGTCGCTTGGCGCCGTCGCCATGACTTCCCCATAAAGCTCAGCGGCTTCGTCCGCGCGATCATCGCGTTCTAAGAACCGGCCATAGGCCTCGGCCATCCGAACAGATGGTTTGTCATCGCCAACCGCCGTCGAAAACGCCTCATCTGTCGCTTTAGAGTCGCCGCCGATGGCTGTCGCCAATGCGGAGTGATACCGGCCAAAATACCCAAATAAGTTCTGGCCACTTAGCTCAGCAAAGGCTTCTTGAGCCTTCTCTTCGTCGCCCGCGCCGTGGGCTGTCCAACCCTTGAGCAACTGTGCCGTAATGACGTTGAAGCTATCGGTGCCAAAGCTCTCAAGCCGTTCTTCGGCTTTTTCGTACTCACTCTTCCGCAGATGCTCAGCCACCAAGACGAGCTGGGCGATACGATGGTCGGAGTCCGTTTCGACGAGTTGGCGAGCAATTGGTACGGCATCGCGGACGCGACCCGCCGCCACCTTGTAGAGCACCGCCTGTTCCATCAGGTCGGTGTTCTTGCTGTCTCTTGCCAGCGCCCGCGTGAAATACGTCGCGGCAAATTCATAATCGTTAAGATTGGAGGCATGACGTGCCGCCAAGTATGACCCTGTCGCACTGTCAGCCTGTGCCGGAGCCGGCATCATCGCAAAAAGAGCAATGGCAGCAGTCAATGTTCCAAGAACATTGCGAGCGCGGCGGATATTCGTCGGTACAGGCGTCATGGGCACTCTCTTTCGCGAAGTGAGACGTACGATGTGCGCAGTTCAACCACAAAGGTCCGCTGCACGTCCATCTTTCGCTACATCTCGTTAAGAAAACCCCCACATCGTTGCTAAATGCGCGCGGAACGGCGGTGATCTTGTCTAAGGTTCTTTGTATTCGTAAGACTTGCTGTTGTTAATCTGAGGTAACATATGTGGCGCATCAATATCAGTACCAGTGCCGTGAACCGAAGAATTTGAGCGCGAATGCCCGAACTTAAGGGCTTTTCATTCGCTGAGGACGCCGCAGGAAACCGCCGTGAATAGTGAACTTTCCCCTCTGCCCTTCGTAAAGATGCACGGCTTAGGCAACGATTTTGTGATCCTTGATCTACGCGGTGGAAAGGCGGCACCGACACCCGGTTTAGCCCGCGCGATCGCGGATCGTCGGCGGGGGATCGGGTTTGACCAACTCATCACCATCGAAGATGAAAAACACCCGCAACTGGCTGCTTATATGGGGATTTTCAACCCAGACGGTTCACGCTCGGGAGCGTGTGGCAATGCCACCCGCTGTGTCGCGCATATCTTAATGGAAGAAACGAAAACCGACGCCTTAACGCTGCGCACCGATTTTGGCCCTCTCGCGTGTTGGCAAGCCGAAGGCGGGCTGATCAAAGTCAATATGGGTGCCCCGAAGCTGGATTGGGAAGACATCCCGCTCGCCGACGCCTCTGATACCGTTCGCATTGACGTTAAACTTGGCCCGATCGACAACCCATCCTTATGGGGACCCGGAGCGGTCAATATGGGCAATCCACACGCCGTTTTCTTTGTTGAGGACGCGGAATCTGTGCCCGTCGACAAACTCGGCCCGATGATCGAGAACCACCCGATGTTCCCAGAGCGCACAAACGTCGAATTTTGCCACATCATCGACAGGGGGCGCATTAGAATGCGCGTTTGGGAACGCGGTGCCGGGGTAACGCAAGCTTGCGGATCTGGTGCCTGTGCAGCCGTTGTTGCGGGGGTCCGACGCGAGTTGATCGACAGAAAATGCGTCGTCGACCTTGATGGCGGTCCGCTCACCATCGAGTGGGACGACAATGATAACGTCATGATGACCGGCCCGGTCGCGACGAGCTATTGGGGTGAAATCGGCCCAGACATTCTCGCGCAAGCCATCCGCGAAGACTCCGCAGCCTAACAACTTCTATTTGAGGGCGTGCGCCAAATACCCGTGAAAATCATGGATTGTGCCTTCGTAGTCTGACGGCGCAAGCGGTCCGGGGTCAGCCTTTCGTGCTCCCAATGTCAACTGCAGACGCTCTAGCTTCTCTCGATCTTCGCGGTTAACTTCGTTCCAAAGCGCGACCCGCTCCGCAATGCCATCATCATCCAGTTCCTTCTCCCAAACCGAGAGGGTCCATTTCACCCGAACCGACGAAGATGTCAGCGGCTGAAGCGACAGCGAGACAAGCAAATTTGCGGCTTGGCTTACGACCTGACACGGGTAGACGCAAAACAGCGAAGATCGATGGCGTTGTTCATCGGTCAAATCAGCATGGCCGGTGCCGCGCAGCGGTATCGAAGAGGGATAGTTCGCGTGATAACCCGTGAAACCTTCACCACCCTCAAACTTTCGAGACAGGCCCGTCGGCGTGTAACCATGCAGTGTCACCGGGTGAACGACCGAGAGATGATATCCCTCCATAAAATTCTCGACGAGGCATTTCCAGTTCGTTTGCCAGACTTCCTCTGCCGTATGAACCACGCGAAAATCTTCAGCGTGATAGGCTGCGACAATGGGCTCTAGCGCGGCGAGGGTTGGTGCAAGATCAGGCGCATCATCGTCCAACGAGACGTACAGAAACCCGCGCCATTCCTCGCTGCGAAAGACGGGTAAGCGACAATTTTTCGCGTCGAGCGCCGTTCCCTTCATCCGCGCCGCGCTTCTCAGCGCGCCATCTCTCGCGTAGCTCCACGCGTGATACGAACAGACAAATTTTTCCGCGCTTCCTTTTCCTTCAGCCAAAGGCATTGCGCGATGGCGGCAAAGGTTAGAGAGGACTCGGATCGCGCCGTCATCACCGCGAACAACCAACAATGGCTCGGCCAATAGGTCCGCAGTGAAGTAGTCGCCGGGATTTGGAATCTCGTCGCAGCGGCCTAAACAATGCCAGCCGCTCGCCAACACAGTATCGCGCTCATGTGCGAAGAGTTCGGGATCGGTGTATGCCCGACCGGGTAGGGTCGTGGCACAATCTTGCGGAAGCGAGGCAACCTCACGGATCGTTTCGAGCAACGCCATCACGCATCTCCCGGTACGCCGTAACTTGGCGCCGCTTCAGGATTCAAAGCGCGCGTTACGTAGTCATTTAATTGCGGTTTGTAGACGTCCCACACGTGAGTCAGCGCCTTGATTGGACAGTCCTCGTTCCAATCCACTCGAAGATCCGCGACGGGCCACGAAACTGTGTCGACCAAACGCATACCCGCCGAACGAACTGGCCCTTCTTCGCCGCCAGCGGATAATGCGGCGTGCATCGCTGCAATCAATCGATCGCCAATATGTCCGTCGGTTCTCAGAAACCCATCAACCATCGCTTGCGGCACCCCTGAGTCTGCGAGCAAATTTCCTGCTGCGGCAACATCTTGCGCTGTCGCCTGTGCCCACGTTCCCAAAATTTGATCACCGGACCCAATCGCCGTTGCACCGTGTTTATCGACTGCCAACACCTGTCGATACTCAGGGAACGTGCCGGTCGCGCGCAAAATCGAGACCGCCTCAGATGCGCTCGCGCCCAACTCCATTAGATCAAGACCGCGCGTCCCCAGTGTCGGGTCTGTCACGTTCTGGCTGGCCACCGCACCGACGCCCGCGCGAGCATACGAACATCGCGCCGCCACACATGGCGATGACGAAGAAACAGCCACGCCGAACATTCCAGTTTCCGCACAGCGGGCTACAAGCGAAAAAGTCATATCGTCTCCCGTCCAACTTTTGAAAAGCTGCGCGAGATTTTCAAAGCCCGCAAGCCGCCAACACCGTCAAAAGATGTCGTTTTCGCGCTTTTTTTCCGGGTTCGCCTGCTCTAGCGTCGGTTAACAGAAGTGGAGAGCATCTATGTGCGGCATCGTTGGATTATTCCTGAAAAACAAGGCTCTGGAACCAGAGCTCGGACGCCTGACCGCGCTGATGCTACATGAGATGTGTGACCGGGGGCCGGATTCCGCCGGTTTCGCGATCTATGGCGGCGGAGATGACAGAGCCAAACTGGTGCTGCTGTCGAAATCTGGTGAGACAGATTGGTCGGGAATGAAGGACGCGCTCGCAGCGGCCCTATCCACCGAAATCGAGCTGGAAACGCTGCACGACCACGCAATTATCCGCACCACCGCCGATGGCCGTGCGGTGCGTGGATGGATCATCGATAATGCGCCAGATGTGACGGTGCTGTCGCTGGGGAAAAATATCGAAGTCTTCAAGGGGATCGGTGACCCGGACCGTGTGGCGAGAGATTTTGGCCTCGCCGAGCGCACAGGGACTCATGCGATTGCCCACACCCGGATGGCAACCGAGAGCGCAATCACCACGGCGGGCTCGCATCCCTTCTCGACCGGTGCCGATACATGCCTCGTTCACAATGGTTCGCTATCGAACCACAATAATTTGCGCGAAGTGCTGATGACCCACGGCGAACAGTTTCAAACTGAAAATGATTCCGAAGTCGCCGCAGCATTTCTTGCGTGGCGCATGTCAGAGGGCGACACGCTGAACGAAGCTCTGGAAGCCGCGCTCCGCGATCTCGATGGATTTTATACCTTTGCGATTGGGACCGAAGATGGTTTTGCCGTGCTACGCGACCCCATCGCTTGTAAACCCGCCGTTATCGCTGAGACAGACGACTGGGTTGCGATGGCCAGCGAGTTCCGCGCGATTGCGCCCTTGCCCGGTGTCGAGAACGCCAAGATATACGAACCAGAGCCTGCAAAGATCTATTCGTGGAGCCACGCGGCCAAAGGGCAAGCAGCATGACTGACACCTTACTCCGCAACACCGCACTCGACGTCGCTGCCTCTTCAGTTCGCGACGTCAACAAGGCGATTAAATCCGCTTCTGAAGGATCGTTCGAGGTGGTCAATCCGGGCGGCGCGCATGCCTTGGCTTGCGGGTTAGATGCGCCGGTAGATGTGACGATCAAAGGCCATGCCGGCTACTACTGCGCGGGGATGAACAAACACGCCGCCGTCACGATTGAGGGCAATGCTTCGACAGGCGTTGCCGAGAACATGATGAGCGGCACCGTGCGGGTCAAAGGGAATGTCAGCCAATCCGCTGGGGCGACGGCCCATGGTGGCTTGCTAGTGATCGAAGGTGATGCCTCGGCGCGCTGCGGAATTTCTCTGAAAGGTGCAGAGATCGTTGTGGGCGGTTCGGTCGGTCACATGAGCGCATTCATGGCGCAGGCTGGAGCACTGGTCGTTTGCGGCGATGCAGGCGAGGCATTGGGCGACTCGATCTACGAAGCGCGTTTGTATGTGCGCGGCTCCGTCGCGAGCCTTGGAGCCGATTGTATCGAGAAAGAAATGCGCGACGAGCACCGCACCCAACTATCCGACCTGCTGGCGCGAGCGAACATCGGCGCCAACGTCGCTGATTTCAAACGCTATGGCAGTGCCCGACAGCTCTACAATTTCAAAATTGATAATGCGTACTAGGCTGCGGGCTACGTGACGCCGCGCACTTCGATCAGCGTTGGTTTGTTTTCGGCGACCGCATGCGCCACCGCATTGGGCAGAGCCTCGGCCCCGCTGAGTGCAACGGTCTCATACCCATAAGCCTTGCCAACCAAGGTAAAGTCCGGTGGCGTCAAGTTCACCCCTTCGGGTTTGATCTGGCGGTTCTCCATAAAACTGCGGATCTCGCCGTAGCCATTGTTATTCCAGACAATGACGACAATCGGCAACGCTTCGTCCATCGCTGTCCCCAACTCGCCCAGCGTGAACTGGATGCCGCCGTCTCCGATCAGCACGATTGAGGGCCGCGAGGGATCGGCGAGCTTTGCACCGATGGCTGCGGGCAAGCCATAACCGAGCGTTCCGAAACCGCTCGACGAATTGAACCACGCCCCCTTATTGCCCGGCTCAAACGTGAGATTTCCCGCGTAGGTGAGCTGCGTGGAGTCGCCGATCATCATGGCGGTGGGCACCGCATCCCGGATGGCATCCAGCGTCCGGATCATCGCCGAGTAAGGATCAGGCAATCCTGAATTGGCAGCCTCGCGCGTCCGCGTCGTTCGTGCCGCGCCGTCGCGCGAAACCGTTTTGACCCGTTCCGCCAACGACGTCATTACCGCAGTCGCATCGCCGACCAAAGCGATGTCCGTGCGTGGCCCTCGCGCCAATTGCTGCGCATCAATATCAACGCGCAACAGCGCCCTTGGTGTCGTTACAAGGCCGGTTTCATAGTCGAGGTAATCGGTCGGACCCAGCTCGGTGCCAAAGGCCAGCGTCAGATCAGCTTCCTCCACCAAGGCAGCCACTGGGGCATAGCCCGCCGAGGCAACAACATGCAGCGGATGGCCATGCGGAATTGAGGCGCGGGCGCTCATCGTCGTGACAATCGGACAGTCGAGCCGCTCGGCCAAAGCCAATGCAGCATCGGCTCCATGCTTCGCACCGCCGCCGAGCAACATAACCGGAGCCTTCGCAGCATCGATCGCTGTCACAGCAGCATCAAGTGAGGCAGGGATAGGACGCTGCGTCACGGGTGCGCGCGACGGCGCGGGCAAACCCTCCGCCGAAGCCCCCATCAGATCGAGCGGGATTTCGATATGAACGGGTCCGGGGCGCGCGCCTTCGAAAACCGCGTAAGCGCGGGCAACGGCATCAGGCAGATCGTCGGGCTTCAGGATCGTCCGCGAGAAAATTGAGCATTGGTTCGCAAAGCCACTTTGATCCGGCATCTCGTGGAGATGACCCTTGCCCGATCCCATCTCGCCGCGCGCATTAACGCCCGAGATCACCAACATCGGGATCGAGTCGGCCTTGGCTTGCAACATCGCCGTGGAGATATTCGACAGGCCCGGCCCCGTGATGACGAGACAGACGCCGGGTTTGCCAGTCACGCGCGCATAGCCATCCGCCATGAAACCTGCGCCTTGTTCGTGGCGCGGCGTGATGTGACGGATCGGCGAGGTCGCGAGGCCGCGATACATCTCGGCAGTGTGCACGCCCGGAATACCGAAGATCGCCTCAACCTCATATTGCTCCAACAGAGCAATCAAATATTCGCCCAAGTTCATTGCCACTTTCCAACCGCAGGTTTATGTCAATATAGACCTGTCAGGCGTCACCCGCTCCTTCAAGTTTTTCCGATGCGAAAACGCTTTCTTCACTCTCATGACAGAGTGTGGAAATCGAAACTACCAATGAAGGAGTGTGCCCGTGGCTCTATTTGGCAGACGGAAACGCAAGGAACCAACCGTATTGGAGCCAACGCAGTCTGGCGATCTCGGCACGGTCGTGGTTCCGCATAGTGCGATAACGGGTGAGACCTATCAGGTGGTACAAGCCGTCGTGAATTACGTAAATTCGCAGATTGAAGACGGCGTCTTCCGCGACACCGAACTGCCTGTCAAAGCGATGCAGACCTATCACGCAGACTATTATCTCGCGCAGGTGAACAATGGCGGGCATAGCCAATTCATTCACAATTCACTGCAATTCGCAGAAAAAACATGGCGGAACGCCGATGATGGTCTGGTCGCGATGGGTGCAACGACGCAGGCAGAGTTGCTCAAAGAGATGATTGTCTGGTCAATGACACACCCTGACGAAACCAAGGCCCAAACCGGCTTTACCGGTGGCAGGGCTGAACCACTCGACAAACTGGATGATCGATTCTACGAGATCCAAAAGACCGACCCGATTACCGACAAGGCCGCAGCTTGGATTAGGGGTTGGCCTGAGTTGCAGATCGTTGAGGATGCGCGATACAAGCAGGTCCTGCACGAAACTGCCTTGCTGAATCCGCACCGCGAAGACAGGATCGTCGCGCGCGGCATCTTGCGCGTACACAATCAACTAACTGACCCACTGCATGTCTCAGCAGGGTTGGCAGCAAGCGCAGCCGAGAACCTGGAAGTCTTACTTGGAATTGGCGGCGGCTCTTACATGACCGTTGAGGGTGAAGAGGTGATGGTTTGGACAATCCAAACCTCAACCGGTAAGCGCTTCGCACATGTCAGCGAAAAATTCGCGCGGTTGTACGAATGCCTCGAGAAAGTCCCGATGCCTAAGATCGATCACAACGATTTGGAGGCCAGCTATGCCGCCTACAAAGCAAGCGGATACGAGCCGGCAACCGTTGGAGCGCGTCTTTCCGATGTACCCTCTGGCGAAGTTTCGGAAGTCATTTCCCGCGCAAAAACCCTGAATGCTGCGGCAGCGGTCGATTTGCTACTGCGCAACGCAGGATTAGACCCAGAAGGCGCGCGCGTCTCAGCCATAAGGCCAGAGCCACTGACGGCGGACCGCCCCGCGCTGATCCTGTTGGTGCCACTCAACTCGACACTCTATCATGTCGGCTTGTTCCAGACCGGGGCTTCTTTGCAAAAATTCGGCGTAAAGGAAACGCTATCCAAAGCCCCGCGTGCGGACATCGACGCGCACTGGGTACGGACAGAGGTGTAAAGCTGACACATCGTGCGCGTTGCCCTAGAACGCGCGGAACGTGAGGATCGTGTACGTATCGCGGATGCCTGCGATGGCGTGGATTTTCTGGTTCACGAAGTGACCAATATCCTCGCTGTCCTCCACATAACATTTGGCGATCAAGTCCCAAT
>CAZXMX010000029.1:0-24280 GCA_964641645.1 uncultured Neomegalonema sp. | reverse complement strand
GCGAGCATCTCAACGGCTTCGTGAAAGGCGAGATTGTCCATCTTCATCGTGAAGCCGATGGCATCGCCCTTTTCATGGCATCCGAAGCAATAGAAGAACCCCTTGCGGTCCTCGACATGGAAGCTGGGGGATTTCTCGCCGTGGAAGGGGCAGCACGCCCAGTAATCCCCTTTGGCGCCATTGGTTTTGCGCTTATCCCAATCCACGCGCCGGCCGATAACATCGGCAATCGAGAGCCGAGATTTCAGCTCTTCAAGGTAATTCGGCGTGATGGACATATCCCCTATGTGGGCCGGAGACTGATTCGGGGCAATGACATTCACGACAAGCGCGACGTTTGTCGGTTCCAAAGCCGGGTTCAACGGTTTTTCGACAAGGATTCTAGCGGTCACTTCAAAGCAAAACGGGCGTTCAAGACTCCCTTTCCGAGGCAATCCGCAATAGTGTCCGACGCGAATCGAACGGGGAGAATTTCGAATGTTTCGCACTCTACTAATCGGGCTGGCCACAGCCCTTGGCCTAACCGTCGCCCATGCTGCCGATGATCCGCTAAAAGTCGGCTTCATCTATGTCGGACCTGTCGGGGACCACGGCTGGACCTATCAACACCATGAAGGCTTGAAGGCCGTCGAAGCCAAGTACGGCGACAAAGTCAAAACGACCTTCGTCGAGAGCGTATCCGAGGGACCGGACGCAGAGCGCGTGATCCGCCAGCTCGCAGCTTCCGGCCACGGCCTGATCTTCACGACATCGTTTGGATTCATGGACCCAACCGTCGCAGTCGCGAAGCAGTTCCCAAAGGTGAAATTCGAGCATGCGACCGGCTATAAGCGCGCCGACAACGTCGCCACCTACAGCGCCCGCTTCTACGAGGGCCGCTACATTGCCGGGCAGATCGCAGGCAAAATGTCGAAGAACGGCAAAGCAGGCTATGTTGCTTCCTTCCCAATCCCGGAAGTCATTCGCGGCGTGAACGCATTCCTTCTGGGCATGCAGAGCGTCAACCCTGACTCCGAAATCTCGGTCGTTTGGGTTAACTCTTGGTTCGACCCCGGCAAAGAAGCCGATGCGACGAAAGCGCTGATCGCTCAAGGCGCTGACATCATCACGCAGCACACCGACTCGCCTGCGCCCGTGCAAACCGCAGCGAATGCGGGCATCCCGGCTTTCGGGCAAGCATCAGACATGCACGAGTTCGGCAAAACCGCACAACTGACGTCGATCATCGACAACTGGGCTCCATACTATGTGGACCGCGTTGGCGCTGTGCTGGACGGGACTTGGGAAAGCACGGATACGTGGGATGGCATTCAGCCCGGCATGGTTCAGATGTCGCCCTACTCCAACATGGACTATGAAGTTGCCAAGGCCGCCAAGGAAACCGAAGACCTGATCCGTCTGGATCGCCTGCATCCTTTTGCTGGTCCAATTGTTGACCGCGACGGCAAAGAGCGTGTCGCTGAAGGCGAAGTCGCAGATGACGGTATGATGGCGACGATGGATTTCTTCGTCAAAGGCGTGATCGGCGACTTGCCGAAGTAGCGTTCACGATCGCTGTCGAGAACTTACTCGCTGCTACAAAACGCCCGGTCTGACCGGGCGTTTTTCTTGTCAGGGCTAAAGTCGGAAGTCACTCGCCAAACGCCGCGCCAAATCCGCGCTAATCGATGGGTACGCCCGACGAATGGTAGTTGCTGACAGTCCCGAAAGCCGACCGGACAAACGCCGAAGCGTGGCGGTCCGCGCAACAAAATCGGGTTGCGCCTGGGCCAGCTCCACGATCATCCAATAGGCCGCTTCATACGCCGCCTCCCCGATGTAATCGGGTTCGATATCGATTCCGGCGTCGCGAACGAACTCAATCGAATTATAAGTCGCGATGCCTTCCTCAAGAACGCTGGCTGTGACTGTCGGCCCGATGGGAGACAGCACATGCATGACCTCGTGGCCCAATTGAAAAAGCGCCTGCTTCTCATCCCGCGCCGCAGCGGCGGTCAACTGAATGACGACATCTTGGCGGCCACTATACGCACCCGCATAGAAAATCTGAGGCCTTGGGATATTGGCGAAATCCACACCCAGCAACGTCCAGTTCAAATCGCGTTTGCCGTAACGTTGTTCGGCAAAATTCAACGCCACGCCAAAGCGGGTCGCGAGCGTCCATGAAAACGCACAGCCGTCATTGGCCCCACAAGGCTCAGCCAGCGCGAGCGACGGGCTGACATGCACGAAGCTCCCATCCGCTAACGCAGATTGCGGCGCGGCCATTCCAAGCCCTGCAGCAAGGGCCGCAGTTTTCCATAGCGTCATCAATTCTCTCCGGCCTCAGCCCTCGTGGCGAAACACCCCGAGATATGCTATCAACTCTATCAGCAGACATGGTGGGAATATGACAGCGCCAAACGAACGCAGAAGCCTCGTTCCGTATTTGACCGTGCGGGATGCGCCTGCCGCAATCACCTTTTACGCGGAAGCCTTTGGTGCAGAACCTGTCGGAGAACGCCTCACCCTGCCTGACGGCCTCATCGCCCATGCGGAGCTGCGGTTCGGCGACGTCACGCTGTTTCTGTCAGATGAGAACGAGGAATGGGGCAATCGCTCTCCTCTCACCATTGGCGATACGCCGATCCGCCTCGCTTTACATGTCGATGACGTTGATGCCACGTTCGAACAGGCGGTCGCAGCAGGATGTGAAATACTCGTCCCCCTCGCCGATCAATTCTACGGCGAGCGCGCGGGACGCGTAAAAGACCCGTACGGCCATGTCTGGATTCTCAGCCAACACATCGAAGATCTGACGCAAGAAGAAATCGAAGCGCGAATGAAGTCGATGATGAAGGGATGATAAGGCGCCTCACATCACGACGTGCCCATCATCGTGAGGCCGCACCAGCACTGAGATCGGACCTTCGACATGCCAAATTCAGACGTTCTCTCCGCAAGAGATGACTGGCGCTCCGGGCGAATTGCAGCAGAATCGACACGGATAAAGCAGCGATACGGTTCGAGGCTTCAATGGTGGGTGAAATTCGGCCTCAGCCTCACCGTGATCACAAGCATCCCCGTCTTGATCTTCCGCGATCCAGACCTTCTTCTGCTGCCAGTCGGTATGTTCGTGTTCCTCGTCGGCTGCCCGGCGTTCGTCTATTTCCTTCGGAAATTCTCTAGTTACCGTCAGCATCGAAAATACGGAAACAGTCACTTTGTTTTCGATCCGCCTGCCGAAGTCGGGCGACGGTTAGAAGGAACGATTGAAGCGTCTATCCCAATGAGCGGACATCCCGCCGACGGCTTTGAAGTCACTGTCGCGTGCCTCAGTCATCGGATAAAGACGGACAGCGACGGTAAACGCGTTCGCCGCACATCAACGCAATGGGAGGCCACTCAAACCGTGGATGGCGTAAGCAATCCGAGCGGCAACGGTCTCACCATCCCAATCTTCGTCGACTTGCCCAGCGACCAAAGCTCAAGTTCTGTTCGGGATGGCGAGGGCATCGACTGGCAAGTCACGGTTCATGCGAAAATGCCGGGCTTGAGTTATCACGCCGACTTTTTAATCCCAGTTGCCAAAGAGCTTTCAGATCAGACAGCGCGGAATGAACGCCTGAGACGGATTGCGCGGTGACGGACGGCATCGGGCAGTTTATGCAGGTCGCGGAAATTCCGGAGACCTGCCATGACTGCCTACACATCCCTGCGCGATTTCATCGAACGGCTTGAGAAAGACGGCGATCTGGTGCGGATCACCGAAGAAGTCTCGACCGACCGCGAGATGACGGAAATCCACAAACGGGTCTTGCACAAGGGCGGTCCAGCCTTGCTGTTCGAGAACGTCGTGCACGAAGATGGCCGCAAGGCTGAAATGCCCGTGCTCTGCAACCTCTTCGGCACGGTCGAGCGCGTGGCCCGTGGCGTGACCCTCGACGGCAAAGAACGGCGCACAGGGCAAGAACTGCGCGAAGTTGGCGAGTTACTCGCGTTCCTCCGTCAACCCGAACCACCTCGCGGGATCAAAGAAGCCCTCGGCCTGCTACCCCTCGCCAAAACCGTCCTCACCATGAAGCCCAAAGGTTTCGGCGGCATGATGGGCAAGAAAGCCCCTTGCCAAGAAGTCGTACTCACCGGAGACGATATCGACCTCGACCGATTGCCGATCCAGACCTGCTGGCCGGACGAAGCGGGGCCACTGGTGACGTGGCCACTGGTCGTCACCAAGGGACCATCGGGCAAGCGCGAGGACGACTACAATCTCGGCATCTACCGGATGCAAAAACTCGGTAGGAACAAGCTGATCATGCGCTGGCTAAAACACCGAGGCGGCGCGCAACATCATCGCCGCTGGAAAGGCGAAAAGCCGGAACCACTGCCCGCCGCTGCGGTCCTCGGCGCAGACCCCGGCACGATCCTCGCGGCGGTGACGCCGGTGCCCGATAACCTGAGCGAATATCACTTTGCGGGCCTCTTGCGCGGCAAGCCGGCAGAACTCGCAGATTGCGTCAGCCAACCGATCAAAGTTCCGGCCACTGCCGAGATCGTTCTGGAAGGCACCGTCAGCCTCGACGAGTACGCCGACGAGGGACCGTTCGGCGATCACACCGGATATTATAATTCGGTCGAAAAATTTCCGGTCTTCACTGTCACTGCAATCACCATGCGCGAGAAACCGGTCTATCTCAGCACCTATACGGGCCGTCCGCCGGATGAGCCTGCAATCTTGGGCGAGGCACTGAACGAAGTTTTCATCCCGCTGCTCCAAGCGCAGTTCCCAGAGATCGTTGATTTCTGGCTCCCGCCTGAAGGATGCAGCTACCGCATCGCTGTCATCTCAATGAAAAAGGCCTACCCCGGCCACGCCAAGCGCGTGATGATGGGCGCGTGGTCCTACCTGCGCCAGTTCATGTACACCAAGTTCGTGATCGTTGTGGATGAGGGCATTGATTGCCGAAACTGGGACGACGTCTGGTGGGCCGTCACCACCCGCATGGACCCGGCGCGCGACCTGACAATTATCGAAAATACCCCCATCGACTATCTCGACTTTGCCTCGCCCGTCTCGGGCCTCGGCTCGAAAGTCGGCTTTGATGCCACCGACAAGTGGGAAGGCGAGACCGACCGCGAATGGGGCGAGGTCTTGGAGATGGACGATGAAACCATCGCGAAGGTCGATGCGAAATGGGATAAACTGGGACTGGGCGAGTGACACCCGCCGCCATTCTCGAAACTTGC
Organism: uncultured Neomegalonema sp.; assembly: GCA_964641645.1. Classification (GTDB taxonomy): domain Bacteria; phylum Pseudomonadota; class Alphaproteobacteria; order Rhodobacterales; family Rhodobacteraceae; genus JAHDDY01. The sequence continues at coordinate 19,054 of CAZXMX010000029.1, read as the reverse complement.
CTCTACGCGAGCGACCTCGACGCCGCTGAGGAATTTTATGGCGGTTTGCTGGGGCTTGAACGCGTGACGCGCGAAGGCAACCGGCACGTCTTTTACCGGTTGGCGTCCCAAATGCTTTTGATCTTCAATCCCGTCGAGACCGCCATACCGTCAAAAGATAAATCTCTCCCCATCCCAATACACGGCGCTGAAGGCTCCGGTCACGTATGCTTCTCCGCGACGCCAAGCGAGATCGCCCAATGGCGTCAACACTTGGAGAGCCACGGGGTCGTCATCGAAGCCGATATCAAATGGCCGAACGGCGCAGCATCGCTCTATGTGAGAGATCCGGGAAACAACTCTGTCGAATTCGCCCAGCGCGAGCTTTGGGGATTTAAATGACCCTCGACCTGAAAAGCACCGGAAAATTCCTGAGCCTAATCCTGCGCCACGACCCGGCGAAAATCGGACTGACGCTCGATCCGCAAGGGTGGGCAGCGGTCGACGACCTGCTCGCCAAAGTGCCTGCGAAATTTGGCCTGACCCGCGACCGCCTATCGGAACTGGTCGAAACCAATGACAAGAAGCGTTACGCGTTTTCGGAAGACGGCACGCGCATCCGGGCCAGCCAAGGCCACTCCACCCAAGTCGACTTAGGCCTCACCCCCATCGAACCACCCACGACGCTGTTCCACGGAACCGCGACACGGTTTCTCGACAGCATTTTGGCAGAGGGCTTAAAGCCCGGCTCGCGTCAGCATGTCCATCTTTCCCCGGATGTCGAAACCGCCCGAAACGTCGGTCAGCGCCACGGCAAGCCCGTGATACTGACCCTACCCGCGCTGGAACTCCATCACGCGGGCCGAAAGTTCTATCGTTCGGAAAATGGCGTTTGGCTTACCGATCATGTGCCGGCGTCGGCTCTAACAGTGACGGACCACTAATCCGGTCGCGCGTCAGCGACCAAACCCCTTGCCAACCGAAGCCAAAATCGCGCTCCGGTCTCCAGCCGCCCCGTTGCCTTGAGATCCAGCCATTTCCAGCCGAATGGCTGCGATATAGGCCAACTTCGCCGCCGGACTGCTCATCGACGTGCCGGAGGCGCCCATTGCGTTGCCTTTATTGCCAGCGGTTGGCAGGCTGATCGATGGATTGGCCGGGCGGGTCGGCGGCGCGATCATGGCTTGAAACTCTGATGTCTGACGGCTCGCGGGCGCTGAGATCAATGGCGCTGCAGACGTCGAAACACCCAAAGCAGGGGCAGACGCCTCCGCTCTGACGCCCGGAAACGAAAAACCTAAACCATCAAAACCACCCAACATCGAGGGGTGCGAAAAGGAAGAAGCGACTTGGTTCACGTTCGAGAGCATCAGAAAGTTCCCACCAGTAGTAGATGTATCAATATGGGACAATTCTTCTCGCGTAAACGGAATTCCGAACTTTATGACACGAAAAACAGCGTTCTGTAGACGCCCCACCCGGTTACAGCGTATCCTCTCCAGCAGTTTCCCGCCTAGGAGTCGCAAGATTATGAGTTCGGCGCTGATCCGTCTCTGCTACGCCGCCGCCCTCGGCTTTGCGGCCCCATCCGTGCCAGCACTGGCCGGGATTGACCTCGTGACGGAACCCGCCCCGCCCACCGATCAAATCGACCTTGAGATCGAAGACTACATCCCTCTGTCTGGGACCAGCTCTGGGCTGGGCAGCGACGAAAAAGCCAAGCTGATGAATGCCTGCGATCAACTCGCCGCTCATCCCGGTAACGACGAAAACCCGCCCGGCATCAAAGGCGTAACCTACGATAAGATCGTCGGACGAAAGGCCCTCGCCGCCTGTATCGAAGCTCTAGATGCCGTGCCCGACAGCCAACGCATGCGATACCAACTCGCTCGGGCAAAGCAAGCATCGGGACAAGGGCGTGACGCTATCCACGACCTCACCGAGCTTGCCAAAGATGGCTATGTGGCAGCGATCAATAATCTCGGCGCGACCTATCAAATCGGCATCGGCGTTCGTCGAGACTATGCCAAGGCGCTGGGCTGGTACGAGAAAGCCGCAAGCAAGGATTTTGTCCCATCCATGGCGATCTTGGGCTGGATGTACCACTCAGGGCTGGGAACGGAGAAGGACGAGACCAAAGCTATCGAGTGGTATGAAAAGGCCGCCAACGGCGGCTCCGGCTCAGCCATGCACAACCTCGGTCACATCTACCACAGAGGGGCCGGTGTGCCCGCCAACCCCGAGCAAGCGGCCCGTTGGTTTCGACGTTCTGCCGATGCCGGTTTTGGCCGCGGCATGGCGATGACCGCCTGGACCTATCAAGTCGGTCAAGGCGTGCCGGTTGATGGCGAGAAAGCGATAGAATGGTACCAAAAGGCCATTGCCAGCGGCGAAGTCAGCGCCATGACCGGTCTTGCGACGCTCTACGATTCCGGCGGGTCCGGGATTGCACGACAATCGGACAAAGCGGCCCTCTGGTTCGTCCGCGCGCTCAAAAAAGGCCACGAACCTTCGCGACAGCGCCTGATCGAGACGCCAGAGACGCTGCACCGTGACACAAGACGTGAAGTTCAAATCCAACTCAATGCGCTGGGTTTCGACCTCGGTCCAGCGGATGGCGTCTTCGGCAGAAATACCCGCGCCGCAATCCAAGGCGCGTTCAAATCTCCATGACCAAAATCACCAGCATCAAGGCGCTCGAAGCCTTGTATGGCACACCGCCGCAAGCCTCGCTCGATAAGGAAATCCCTTATCTGACGGCGGAATATCGAGCCTTCATTGAGGCTTCGCCATTCATGGTGATGGCCAGTGTTGGCGATGGCGGGACAGATTGTTCCCCGCGCGGCGACCCTGCCGGGTTCGTCCGCATCCAAGACGAGCGCACGTTGTTGATCCCGGATCGTCGCGGCAACAATCGCCTCGATACCCTGCGCAATCTAGTGGCCGACCCGCGCTGCTCGTTGCTCTTTCTCGTGCCCGGTGCCGGTGAGACAATTCGCATCAATGGCCGCGCCGAGATCATCGCCGATCCAGTCTTGTCTCAGCAGTTCGAGATGCAGGGTAAACCGCCCGCCACGGTTCTGAGGGTTCACATCGAGAGCGTCTATTTCCAATGCCAGAAAGCCCTCGCCCGCTCCCGGCTTTGGGATGGCGATACACTGGTTGAACGGAAAACACTGCCCAGCGCTGGCGACATGGTGAAAGCAATCAAAGCGGACTTCGACGCCGCAACCTACGACGCCGACTATCCAGAGCGGATGAAGAAAACGATCTACTGAGCGTTAGCCCGTCGCAACTTCCTTCAAACCAATCTCAGCATTGCCAATCTGATCAGCGCGCGGTGTCGCAGCGCCTTCTAGCCAACGCTTGCCCATCATATACGCGCGCGGATCATTCATCGCCTCGACGCAAATCAGTTTGTTATCGGCATAAAGCCAGTTTGATCCTGAACGCGGTTTCTCACCATCGCGCCAGACCGATTGCGTGTACCCTTGCGGCAGGCCCGCCGATTGAAACTTGACGTCGAACTGATCGGACCAAAACCACGGCGTCGCGGCATAGGCTTCTGGCGCATCAAGCATCGCGGCAGCGCAAGCCTTTGCCTGATCCAATGCGTTCTGAACCGACTCCAACCGCAACGTTCCATAAGGCGGATGCGGATGCTCGGCAACATCACCGGCGGCAAAGATGTTTGGGTCTTCCGTGCGGCAAAACGCATCAACGACGATGCCGTCTTCTGTCGGCAAACCGGCATCAGATGCAAGCCGCTGGTTCGGCAAAACCCCAATCCCGGCAACAACGAGGTCAGCAGGAATTTCAACCCGTTTGGTATACTCAACATGGTCGACGATGACCCGCTCGATCTCAACCTGCTCGACCTTGCCCGCGCCTTCGATGGAGCGAACGGTTTGGTTCAACCGTATATGTACGCCCTCGTCTTCATGCAGTTTTTGCATGAACGCAGCCGTCTCGGCGCTGGCCACGCGAGACAGCAAGCGCGGTGAGCGATGCAAGATCGTCACCTCCAGCCCCTTCTTACGCAGCACTGCCGCCGCTTCGAGGCCGATATACCCACCGCCAATCACAACAGCAGTTTTCGCCTCCGGGATCGCCGGTTCCAGCTTATCGATGTCATCGATACCGCGAACATAGTGGACGCCGTTGAGATGAGCGCCGGGACAATCCAGACGACGAACCCGCGTTCCCGTCAGCAAAGCCAGACGATCGTACCGCAAAGCCTCTTCGTTCACGCTGACCGTCTGCTCACCGCGATTGATCGCCGTCACCGGGGCGCCCAGCCGCAACTCGATATCGTTCTCATCATAAAAAGACTGCGGCTTCACGAACAAACGCTCGCGCGCGAAATCTCCCAGCAAGTAAGCCTTAGAGAGCGGTGGTCGCTGATACGGCAGCCACGTCTCTTCTCCAATCAGGATGATCCGCCCGGCAAACCCGCCCCGACGCAAGCTCTCGCAAAGCTGTGCCGACGCATGACCAGCCCCCACGATGACGTATGTCTGCGAATCTCCAGTCATGAATAATCCCTCGCCTTTACAGAAATTCTGGCTATGTCATGGGCGAGCATAGATCAACAAGGGGACCGATATGGCCGAGATTAAAGTGGGCGACGCCTTGCCTGAAGCAACCTTCACGACGATGACGGCAGACGGACCGGCACCGCGCACAACCGCCGAGGCATTCGGCGGCAAAACCGTTGCGCTTTTCGCTGTGCCCGGCGCTTTCACACCGACATGTCACAACAGCCACTTGCCGAGCTTTCTGGCGCAGGCTGATGCGCTGAAGGCAAAAGGCGTGGATGAGATCGCGTGCATCTCGGTCAATGATGTCTTCGTGTTGGACGCTTGGGCGAAAGCAACAGCGGCCTCGCCCGACATTCAAATGCTTGCCGATGGCAGCGCCGACTTTACCGCAGCAACGGGGATGGAACTCGATCTGACAGAGCGCGGCCTCGGTGTTCGTTCAAAGCGCTACGCGATGCTGGTCGAAGATGGCACGGTGAAAACCCTACTCGTTGAGGATGCACCCGGCGAAGCGGTCAAAAGCTCAGCGGACGCTCTGCTCGCAGCGATGTAATAACGGCGAGCGCCTCAACCCGAGGCGCTCAACGCAAAAGAACGACCGCATCGCCGAATTTCGTCTTCGCCCAGACGCGATGCGGACGCCAACGGTTCGGCGCAATCTGCGTCAGTTCTGCATCGAATGCATACGCGCGGCGATCCGGCACCATGTACTTCGCCTTGAACCCTGCCAAGCGCTCATACCGTCCGATGCAACGGGTCTTTTCTGCCGACTTTTTCTTCGACGGCTCTAGTGTGATCCGGTGCAGCTTTCGACCGTCAAACACGGTCATGTCCAACTCGCAAGGCGCAGTTCGAGGCGCAGACAACAAAGCTACGGCACTGGCTGGATCGACGGCCTGTCTCACTTCATCCAAGGTTGAAATATCATAAGACCGCTGGCGGAAAACCGGGTTCGCATGAACTTCGCTCGCATTCCCTTGGGCATCGAACAGCATTTCGGTGTTGCGCTCTTTTTTGCCGTCCCGAACCCAATACTTGAAATTCGCTGGCACGGGCGCGCCCGCCGAAACTGAACCACTAGAGGACGCCCATGCATCCGTATCAAGAGCCCAGCTGAACAAGCTCGCAACATCGAAGCGAGCCTCAGTCGCGTAGCGCGCGTCATCCATCGCGATCTTCAGCTTAAGCGTGCCAAGCGGTACACCGCCGATATAGGCCCGGTAGGACAGCGATTCCGTCGATGGTTCAGAAGCAAGAGCCGCAAACGGGCTGAGCGCGAGAACCGCCGCAAATAGGGAAAACTTTTTCATGACGTTGATATGCCTCTATAAAGTGGGCAAGGGCGTGGCAGATTTAGGACATCCCATCCATTTTCTTCGCCAATTTGACATCCAGAGCTGATAATCTGTCGCAGCTATGGGTCGTCAACGTGACGTCAACCCGGTTGTAAACATTAGACCATTCTGGGTGATGGTTCAGTTTTTCGGCCCAAAGCGCAACCTTCGTCATCCAGCCAAAGGCTTCGACAAAGCTCTTGAACTTGTACGATTTTTGAATGGCATCGCGGTCCGCGACAACACGCCATCCAGCCGCAGCAAAACCTGCCATTGCTTCCTCCCGATCAGCCCCGGTCAGAATTTCAACCATCACCGAACACCTCTTCAAACGCATCTCGCAGCGCCATGTCCAACTCCGGTATCGTGGCCGTCACCCCGAGCTCTGATAAACTTGTCACGCCATGTTCGGCAATTCCGCAAGGCACGATGCCGTTATAATGGCTCAGATCAGGTTCTAAATTGATCGACAAGCCATGGAGCGTCACCCAGCGGCGAACCCGTACGCCCAACGCCGCAATCTTATCTTCGCGCGACGGCGCACCGATATCCGTTCGACGCACCCAAACACCCGGACGGCCCTCTCGCCGCTCGCCGCGAACGTTAAAAACCGCCAGCGTGCGGATCACCCATTCTTCCAGAGAATGAACGTAGCGCCGAACATCTGGCCCGCGCTTTTTCAAATCCAGCATCGCATAAGCAATCCGCTGACCCGGGCCATGATACGTATATTCCCCGCCGCGCCCCGCAACATGCACCGGAAAGCGAGCGTCCAGCAGATCACCGGCATCAGCACTGGTTCCCGCCGTATAAAGCGGCGCGTGCTCTAACAGCCAAACGCACTCCGCAGCGTCGTCATCCCGGATCGCCGCCGCGCGCGCTTCCATAAAGGTAAGCGCCTCTTCGTATCCAATCAGCGTATCATCGACACGCCATTCGAGGGCTTGCGAAGCCTGAGGCTGTTCCATCGCCAATCCCTCCTCAAAAGGCCATCATCAAGGTAACGGCGTATTAGGCATGAGATTGCACAGTCTGGTCAGAGGAGCCTTCTTCGGTTGTCAGCTCGCCCTCCACCGTGCGCAGACCTGTAAACTGTAGCCGAGCCAATCGGGCGTACAACCCGCCCTCTGCCACGAGCGTATCATGCGTTCCTTCGGCAACGACCTTGCCAGCCTCCAGCACGATAATCCTGTCGGCCTTTTTAACCGTCGCAAGCCGGTGCGCGATAACCAGCGTCGTCCGATCCTTCGACAAACGCTCGAAGGCTTGCTGCACATCACGTTCGCTTTCCGCATCCAGCGCCGACGTCGCTTCATCAAGCAGCAACACAGGCGCATCCCGCAAAATTGCCCGCGCAATCGCAATTCGTTGCTTTTGGCCACCGGACAACATCACGCCGCGCTCGCCGACTTCTGTCGCATATCCTTCCGGCAATGCTTCGATAAAGCCGCTCGCCGCTGCCGCTTCTGCTGCCCGTTTCGCCGCATCTTCCGTCGCTTCTGGCCGCCCGAACAGAATGTTGTCCATGACGCTCGCTGCAAAGATCGCAGGCTCTTGCGGCACGATTGACAGCCGCGAACGGATCGCTTTTGGATCTGCCTCAGGCAAAGCCACGCCATCCAAGTGGATCGTACCGTGAGACGGATCGTAAAACCGCTGGAGCAGATGAAAAACGGTTGTCTTACCGGCACCCGATGGTCCCACCAACGCCACCGTCTCACCCGGCTGGATGCGCAGGCTTACATTGTCCAGCGCCTTCTCCTCTGGGCGGCTCGGAAAGCTAAACGACACATCACGGAACACGATCTCACCGCGAGGCTCAGGCAAAGCCAAGGGGTTTGCGGGCGATTCAATGTCCGTCTCAGAATCGAGAATTTCGACCAACCGCTCGGTCGCACCCGCTGCTTGTTGTAGCTGTGTCCACATCTCCGACAGCGCGGCAAAAGCGCCCGCCACGATCACGGCGTAGAGGATGAACTGCCCCAGCTCGCCAGCGGTCATCCGACCGCCGATAACATCAGACGCACCAATCCACATGACACCAACAATGCTGGTGAACAGCAGAAAAATCACGATGGCCGTCAACCGGGAGCGCGCCTTGATCCGTTGATGAGAGGCGGTGAATGCTCCTTCGGCGGCAATGCCAAACCGATCGCGCGAACCGTCTTCTTGGGTAAAGCTCTGCACATCCCGAACGGAACTCAGCGTCTCGCCGGCAATCGCAGAAGTCTCAGCAATTTTGTCCTGCGCGATTTTGGAGAACCCGCGCACGCGACGCCCCATCAGGACGATGGGCACAACAATGATCGGCACGATCAACAAGACCAGCCCGGTCAACTTCGCACTGGTCAGCAACAGCATCACCACGCCGCCAATCAGCAACAAGAAGTTCCGCAAACCAATCGAGACCGTACTCGCCACCAAAGTTTGCACGAGCGTCGTGTCGGTGTTGATCCGCGACAGAGTCTCGCCGGTTCGAATGTTCTCAAAGAAGCGCGGGCTCATGCCGATGGCATGGTCGTAAACATCCCGGCGGATATCGGTGACAATTCGCTCACCCAACCGCGTTACGAAATAATAGCGCAACGACGTTGCAATCGCGAGCAATCCAGCAACTGCAATCATCGCGAGGAAATACTGATCGATATATTGGGCTTTGTCCTCATCGAACCCAAGATCAATCACCCGCCGCAAAGCGACCGGCATCAACAGCGTGAAGAACGCCGCCGACATCAACGCCAAACCTGCCGCAAGGGTCTGCAAACGATAGGGCACAAAGAACGGCAGCAGCCGTTTCAGCAGGCTCGGCTTGCCCTTTTTCCGGTCAGTCTCAGCGGCCACGTCAGCTTCCCCGTTTTCAGCGCTTCGAGATAACGTTGAGACGCGACCATCAGGTTTCAAGCGTCGCTTGGTGGAAAACCTGATTAAGCAAAGTCTCGAAACGCTTTAATCCGCACACTTCGTACCAAAACGGCACCCGCCCGACAACGGGCCTTCACGCGGGCGTGAAGGCATCCAAATGTCAGAGGCAGCTTTTGCTTGAGACTTATCCGCCGCGACCGAGTTTTACGACGTATTCAGCCAGCCAAGGATCGCTATGACCCAGCTTATAGGCCCTCGCGAGGTCGGGATTGCCAGATTCGGGGCGACCATCATCCACGAGCAACTTTCCTCGGCGGAACCAAGCGAACGAATATCCATCGTCGATCTGGATCGCGCGGGAATAATCCTCATAGGCCCGGTTCAACTCGCCCAGTTTTTCAAAGGCCTGAGCACGCGATGCAAACGCCTCCGCATCCTGCGGGTTGAGCTGAATGACTTGACCAAAATCTGAAACCGCTTGCTGAGGACGCTCAAGCCGGATCGCCGCAAGCCCGCGATTATAAAGCGCCGTGGTATTCTGACGGTCGAGAGATAACGCCTGCGTAAAGCTCTGCGCGGCGTCTGAATGCCGGTTGAGCTGCATCAGCGCCCCGCCCCGTCCGATCATCGATTGAATATCTTGCGGGTCCAGCGCCAATGCCCGGTCATATTGTCCGACGGCGCGTTGTCCTTCGCCCATCCGCACCAGCGCATTCGCCCGATTGGCAAAGATCGCGGATAAGGAGGCATCGCGTTCCTCGGCAAAGCCATAATCGCGAATGGCGAGAGAATACTGCGCCCGATCAAAAAACGCCGTCCCCCGATTCAAGAAGGCCCGAGCCTCCTGCACAGGAGACAGACGGCCACTTTTGATCGCAACGGTGCAATGGACGATCAGATCGTCAATCGTGGCATCTCGGGCCTCACAACGGCTGATATTGCTCGCAACCTGCGCACTGGCGGCGTTGACCCCACCCAGCAAAACGGCACAGCCAATGGCAACGACAACAAGCTTACGCATAGCAAGGCTCCACGTTCACGATTGAACTCTTGATAGCCGTTAAGCTATCACCGAGACATCTTTGTGGCGCTCAAAGCGCTATTTTCCAAGATTTCCTTATCGGACCGTTGCAAAATGCCCGCGCCATCCAAGATCGAAGGCGAACCCTTCGGCCCACCGACAAATGCGCAAAACCTGCTGGGCGCGCAGTGGATCGTGGCATCTTGCATCGGCGCAACAGGCATGAGCGTCGCGGTTCGATACCTCTCGATAGAGATGCACACGGTTCAAATCGCATTTTTGCGCTGTGTTCTTGGACTTTGGGTCTTGATCCCCCTGCTCGCTCGTCGACCTACAACCGGAGGAAAGCAACTTCAATTCAGCAGGCCCTGGCTACATCTGTTGCGCGGCGGATTGTTCTTGATCGCGCTCAACACCGGTTTTTACGCGCTCAGCGTCCTTCCCCTCGCCACCGCGACCACGCTGTTTTTTATGGCTCCTGTGTTCGCGACCTTATTGGCCGCCGTCTTTCGTCAAGAAAGCTTTGGGCCCAGGCGCGCCGTCGCCATTGCCGCCGCCTTCATCGGAGTGCTCATCGTCCTGCGCCCCGGAGTTGAAGGAATTTCGTGGGCGATGATCCTCGCCGTCCTGAGCGCGCTTTGCTTCTCGGTTGCACTGCTGATTTCGCGCCCCCTGTCGCAGGCAGACGGCGCGACCAGCATTCTCGTCTCCTCCAGTGTGATCTCTGGCATCGCGATGATCGTGCCCGTTTTGTGGGTTTGGACACCCGTTCGCATCGAACTTTGGGGATTAATCGCCCTTCTAGTACTCACCTCGTCGCTCAGAATGTTCGCAGACATTCGCGCCTACACCGCTGCCGATGCCGGTTTCCTTGCGCCGTTCGCCTTCTTACGGCTGCTGTTTATCACCGCCGCAGGGTGGGTTTTCTTCCAAGAAGGGCTGGATGGACCGACCGCGATTGGGGCTGCAATCATCATCGGCGCGACTGTTTTCATCGCGTGGCGCGAAGCAATTGTTCGCAATCGCGATGCAGGAGTTTAAGAAAGTACCTATAATTTGAAACGATTTTCCGGACCCAGTACGGAAAAGTTACGTTTCGTAAACCCTAATCGCTTTACCTCCCTTAACGCCCAATAAACGGAGTTTTGCGATGAAAATGTCTGCCCTCCTCGCGGCCGCTGTTGCGCTGAGCGCCTGCAGCACCGCGACAACGCCCGCCGGTCAATCGACGGAATCCTCGCTCACGGCCCTGGAGGCCATCGACATTGCCAAGGGGCCAACGGCCGCTGAGCAAGGGATCGAGCCTGCAAAAGCCGTCACCAGAACCCAAAATCCTGCGGCACCATCCGTCGAAGCAAAAGCGCCGACCTCTTCCGGCGATGCGGTTTGTACCCGCGGCGCGCTGGTTGACGAGGCCCGTAACTTTATCATCTGCGAAAACGGTGCTTTGCGCAAAGCTGGCGTTGTTGCCGCGCTTTCCGCCCCGCACGATCCTGCCTTGACGATCGAAGACGTGGCGGCGAACTACGATGTGCCCCCACAAGTCTTCACCGGCATTCAATCGGCGACCTACGGCTCGCTGGTCAATGGCAACCGCCAAGCCCCACGCAACAGCGGCAAGCACAAGGCTCAAACCGGCCTCGTCCAGATCGAAGGCAAGATCTACGAAGTTTACCAACTGAGTTCCGCTGGAAAAACCGGAACGATCTTCGTCGAGCAAAAATCGGACGAATAATTGCTCCGCTCTGGCCTGTCAGGAATAGGCGAGCCAGAGCAACACAACACCCAGCGCCAATCGATAGATGACAAACGGCGTCATCGACGCATTGGCAATCCAGCGCATGAACAGTTTGATCGCAATCAGCGCAGCGATAAATGACAGCGCCGCCGCGATCAGCGCATCGACCCCAAGCTGCACATTCCCGCTCTCGATAATATCCTTCGTGCCAAGCGTCCCAGCCGCAATGATCGTTGGGATCGCGAGCAACATCGAGAACCGCGCCGCCGACGTTCGATCCAATCCCAAAAAGCGCCCCGCCGTCATCGTGATGCCAGACCGCGACGTTCCGGGGATGAGCGCAACCGCCTGCGCCAATCCAACCAGCACGGTATCTTTCAGTGTGATCTCTTCCAGCGCCCGTCTCTGATCGGTAAATCTATCCGCTATATAGAGCAACACGCCAAAGATCAGAGTCGTCCAGCCGATCACCGCCAAGGCACGCGACGGATCCCGCATCCAATCCATCACATCGAACTTGCTGAAGATCGTTCCAACAATCACAACTGGAATGGTCCCGATAATCAGAAACAACGCGAGCCGCGCGTCCCAGCGATCTGTCCGTCCGCGCAGCAAATGAAAGAACCCGAAAAAGGCTTCGGCGACCTCGCGGCGAAAGGCCAGCACAACGGCAAACAAAGTTCCGACATGCACCGCCATATCGATCATCGGCCCTTGATCGGGTTGTCCGGTAACCATCGGGGCCAAGATCAAATGAGCGCTAGAACTGATCGGCAGGAACTCTGTGATACCCTGAACCAGCGCCACAAGGACGAGGTGAAAAAGACTCATCCGGCTTTGATCCTATCGAACATAGAGTTGAGTCCTTCCTCACGCCGCGTTTTCTTAAGACGTTCGGCGGCCAGCACAGAACCAAGTTGCGACTCGCAAGTGTCCAGATCGGTGTTGATCAGCACGTAATCGTAATCCGGCCAATTCAACATCTCCGCAATCGACTTATCCATTCGGTTTCGGATTGTCGCTTCATCATCCAAGCCGCGACTGCGTAACCGCGCCTCCAATTCCTCGACCGACGGCGGCAGGATAAAGACACTGACGACATCATCCTTCATCGAGTCCCGGATTTGCTGAGCGCCTTGCCAATCGACGTCAAACAAAACGTCCCGGCCCTCAGCCAGCACCTTTTCCACCGGGGCACGCGGGCTGCCATAGTAGTTATCGAAAACGGTGGCGTGCTCCAGCATCTCGCCGTCGACAACCATCTTCGCGAACTCGTCCTTATTTACGAAGTGATAGTCGACGCCGTCCACTTCACCTTCGCGCGGTTTTCGGGTCGTGGCAGAAACGGACAGCGTAACGTCTGGGTCGGCTTCCATCAGCCGCTTGGCCAACGTGGTTTTCCCGGCCCCGGATGGTGAGGACAAAATGAAAAGCATGCCTCGGCGACGGACTTGCTCGATGGACTCGACAGCGTCGAGAATGGGTTTCATGGCACAACTCGCATCTTCAAAGGCTCGCGCGCTTATAGCTGGATGCGGCCAACAGGGAAAGCCACCGCTCGGGACGCTTTACTCAACATTTGCCGCTTGTTCCTTGATCTGATCCACGACCATTTTCAAATCGAGGCCAATGCGTGTCAGCGCGTCGGTCGGACTCTTGGAGCACAGCGTATTCGCCTCGCGGTTAAATTCCTGAGTCAGAAAATCCAGCCGCCGCCCGATCGGTTCCTCCATGGCCAGCAATTCACGCGCAGCGGCAACATGCGCATGCAGCCGATCGATCTCTTCGCGCACATCCGCTTTTGATGCCAGAATGGCCGCCTCTTGCTCCATTCGCTCCGGCGAAATCGAGGTATCAGAGAGCAACGTGGTTAGCTGAGTCTTAAACCTCTCTCGCAAGGCGATTACTGCTTCTTCGGCACACGCTTGTGCGTCCCGCGTCAGCGATTCAATCTGGGTCACTTGTTCCGAAATCACCCGTCCCAATCGCGCACCTTCGGCCCGACGTTCCGTAACGAGAGCATCGATGGCAGCTTCAAATCCCCTAAGTAAATCGGGGCCCAATGCACTCGGATCTAGTCCGTCGGACTCATCGCCGGACAACAGCACACCCGGCACCGATAACACCGCTTCCGCACTTGTTTTCGCGACCGGAAGACCCGCGTTTTCGAGTTGTTTTCTCGCGACGACAATATGCGAAATCGCCTGCGCCAAGGCTTCATCATCGACCGAGATACGGCCAACAGTCTTTTGATATTTCGTGTTTAATGAGATTGCGACCGATCCGCGCTTGAGCGCGGCCTGCGCGGCGGCTCGGAGTTTTGGCTCCAATCCGTCGTGTCCAGGTGGCAAACGAAAACGCAAATCCAACCCTCGCGCATTCACACTTTTCAGGTCCCAACGCCAGTCAGAATCGCCGGTTTGTCCACTTATTGAGGCAAAGCCTGTCATGCTGCTTATCGGCACATTTCCATCCTCTTGTGGCTGCCTGAGCACGTTTACGCCAACAAGCTCCTGAAAACCAGCAGTGTACGGACGAACAACTGGCACATGCATTGCGACCGTCGGTTTCATCATTTCAACGGGACGCGACTCGTTCTATCTTGAGAGTCGTTCAGTTGAACTTAGTTAACAGTGGAGCGTTCTCTGCGGGAAGCAATGTCACAAAGGCATGCAAACAAAGGGAAATCCGGCGATGGGACTGACAGAATGAAACACGCGAAGACACGCGCCCTTTACGATTATTGGAATTCGATTCGCGAAGGTCGGCTTGCTCCGTTCCGTTCTGAGATCGAACCGCGTGAGATCGCACCCCTGCTGGACAGCACTTTTATCTTAGAAGTGCAAAGTCGTGATAGCGTTCGCTTCCGCCTTGCTGGAACCCGCCTTTGCGAAAGTTTCGGAATGGAACTTCGGGGCATGAGCGCGCTGGCGCTGTGGCACGGAGAGTGCCGAGCCAAAGTCCGTGATGTCATGCACCGCGTTGTCACCGAGCCCTGCATTGGCCACGTCGCCTGTACCGTCGAGAACCGAGGCGGCTTCCACTACCAAGCCGAATTCCTCTATCTTCCACTGCGCTCTGACATGGGCGAAATGACCCGCGTTCTTGGGTGCGGATATTACACCGGAGAGAACCGTGCGTTCTCGAAACTCTACGATCCAATCCATCACTGGGTCGACAAAGTGCGCCTCTTCGAATTGACGGGCGACAGCTTTGAAGGCGTCGGAACCGCGCCAATCTTTGGCCGCCGTGCCCGTGATCGTCGCGGCGAAACGCCAACCCCACCATCCCTAGAACCATTTGCCGCTAGCCAGATTCTCGCCGGGGGGCGGCCTGAGCTTAAAGCAATCAATGGCGGGTTGCTGGGTGCAACCGAGCAAGTCATCGAAACGCAAGAGCCGCTCGAACGCAGCCGAGGCCACTTGCGCCTCGTCAAATCGGATGTTGGCTGAGGCATCGGTTCCACGGAGCGCCGAGCCTGCGAAGGGTCGGCGCGGGAAATCCGAAAATTCTTCGATCTAAAAAGCGCAGCCGAACGCCGCCATCGGACCCAGCCCGACGGCAAAACCCGGTCTCAAAAATCTTAAAATCCTAACCCGTGTCGGGCCACTGCTTCGCCCGAACCGCGAGCTTGTGACACTCTCGCAAGACTTCGTCGATCTCATCGCGGCCGCGCGCGCGCCAACCCGGCGGCAAGCCCGGTCGCAGCGGCGATTTGTATTTCGATTGCGCTTCCGTTCGCGCCTTCAGCCGCAACATCCGCTTGGCTTGTTTCGGCAGATCATCCAGCGCACCTTTGAGCGCCAACAAACGATGGCATAACGACTCGGCGTCCATCGGATCATCATCCGTTGGTTCGGCTTGCGGCGCGGCGGCCTCGGGGCGCGCCCGGTCATCATACCCGATGCACGTGATCCACGGCATATGCTTGGCACGAGGCCGAGACGTTGTGCCAATCCACCAGAACCATTGGCGCGGATCAATCAGCCGAAACGCCGGAACCCGAATACGCTTTTCACCGCTGACAATGATCTCGCCAAACGTCGCGCCCTTTACCCATTGCGGCACGACATAGCCTTTGCTTTCCATCTCAACCGCAAGCGCAAAGATCATCCGGCGCAAAGCCGACTCCGCTGGACGCAGCGTATGCAAAACCTTGAGCCGCATCGCCCGCGTCATCGTCTCTGGCCGCCCTGCTTCGCTCAACCCAATCGACCCAAACACCGCCGCGATCAAGCGCAACAGCATGTCTCGGTTCCAAGTGATGTAGGGGGCAAAGTCCATCGGGTCTTTCGTGGTTAAAAGCGAAAATCGGAAAAGACGCGTATCACAAATTTTAGAACAATACAAGAACAATTTTCAAGCACGGCCCACGCACGCGACGCTCACGTTGAACAAATCGAATAGTGATCTTTGCCATCATCTCGTTGGGAAGCGACATGACGGCAGCGCTGGAGTGCAAAGTTGTCGTCCCCTCAATCAAACGGCAATTACGGCTAAGTGCCCGAAGCCGACTATCAAATTCTCGTTTGCAGCGACATCAGCAAGGGAGATCAGCTTCCACATCAAAAAAATTTTGAGTAGACCCAAGAATATCGAAAGCTGGTCCGTCTAAAGGTTGATTAGCGGCTTACGGAGACAAATGCGCAGTTCGATCTCGTCAGGGACGGCCCGACTTTGGGTTTCATTGTGCCAGCGGAGCCTAAGTGGTCACGAAAAGGAACTTCCTATGATCAAATACCTGAAGACAGCCCTCGTCGCCCTCGGTGTCATCGCCTTGACCGGATGTGCCAACAACCCGACAAACACCGTCCAATCCGCACCAACCCCTGGAACCGGACCTTCCGTCTCTTCTCAAGTCAGCATTCCCCAACTGGGCGTCCCCGATAACGGCACGCGCTTGAATCTTTCCTCAGGCAGCAGCGCGCAACGGAGCATTTACAATATTGTCGCCCCTCTCAAAGAAGCAGAGCGCAGCTATATCTCGATGGCGATCTTTTTCGTCGCGGACTACAATAACTGTCTCAAGACGGGCAATGTTCGCGTGCATAGCAACACTCTGTTCAAAGACCGATATCGCAATCTGTCGCCCGAGGGGTGTTTCGACAACCGGCGCCGGATTCACCGTATGGCCGACTTGACACGGCAATCCTATGGCAAGGCAGGTCGCCCCGATCCGAATAAGCGTGTGAAGTATTTCTCTTTGGCAACCGGTCACGTCGATGAAGGTTGGGGAGCCGCAGAATCGTGGGGGCGTTATGCGAGCAGAACAGGCACGGCGGCCAACGGCATGACGCGTACAGATATTCAAACCCAGTATCATTCCATCATGGGAAGCAGCGCAGAAAAAATCACTGCCGACGAACTGCTCATCGTGCGCGATGTCCTGAAAAACCCACTTGGGGCGGTTTTAGACACTGTGGTGCCGGGACGTTGATGTGGAGTGCGCCCCACCGATGATCTCTCGGAAAATCTGTGGGGCCATGAGGATTTCTTTTCGTATGAAACCTTTCGCCGGAATCCTTGCAGCTCCAATTGTTGCATAATGCCTCACGATTTGTGCACCCAAAGCGCCCGTCAATGAAGCGGTGTCTTGGCCCCCTAGAATGGTGCCATTGTTTAGCGAATGATGGAGAGGCCCGATGGCCCCGAAACGTCACTCAGAGGAAGACATCCTGAAACTACTGCCTGTTCTTTCTTCCACACACACTGGCCTCACTGCCTTCCACACACACTGGCCGCACGGCAAACACTTACCGCGACACAGGCTCGCGGTTGGTCAGCACGACGTTTGTAAAATAGGCGACGCTGCGCGTGTCGGTTTCATCGCTGTCGCAGAAGATTGCGATTTGCGTCGTTGAGGCTTTGTCGGTTCGGCCCGTGGCTTTTTGATAGATCGCGCGAAGATCAACCTCTTCGTGCCACCACTGCCCGATATTCTCATCTAACCCGTTGGCGACGTAATGGTGAAAGTCCCCGATGATTTTATAGTCGCCGGGCTTGTAGGTCTTATTGCTCCAGATGATCTCAATCGCATGATCGCCGCCGTCACTATCGCGGAACTTGATGAAAAACCGCGCCGGATGGTCGTCGCCTTCTTCGGTGCGCTCATCAAGTGGGCTATCAATCGGAACCTCAACAAACCAATCCCAAACCAGCGTCGAATGGCTGTCGAGCGGAACGTCGGTCGCGCGCCCGAAAATCGACCCACCCCCATCGGTCTCGCAGCGCAAAGCGCGCTTGCCGTCCTTTTCGACTTGGCTCAATTCCATCGCGGATCGAGTCCAGAAGGTCCGATGGCTCCATCCCGAAGGCAACGGATCAAAAGAAAAATCTTGCGCGAAATCCATCACGGTCAGGTCGCCTGTTCCCGATGGCATCAGCGGATCGGAAACGTCCTCTGAACAAGCGGTAACAGCGAGAAACGATAGCAGACAGGCGGCACCAAAACGCATTTCAAAGTCCTTCTAGGAAGCCCTCAAAAGAGATGCACCGTTCAACGCGGAACGCAACCTAAACCGAAGTCTCACGCGGCGCGATAAAACGCGCCAAATCGCCATACCCCGTGAACCGACGCTCGTAACGCAGACCCAACCGCTCCGCCGCTTCTTCTGCCTTCGCATCCAGCGTCGGGTCATCGGTTTGCGCCAGATAGACGACGCGGGTGTAATTCGCGAAGAGGATGTCTCGCATCTCCGGCGCTTGGTCCAAACCAAAGCCTCGCCAGATCAGTGCATCGAATTGTTTGGCAAAAAAGTCCGTCAGATAGAGCGTGCCGAGTTCTTCTTCATGGCGCGCCTCAAACGTCTCAACGCCATCAAAGAACGCATAGCAATGCGGACCGGCAATCCGCTCGACGCCCTCTTCTGCACAAACCACATCCAGCGCACCGCCCGTGCCGCAATCCGCATAGAGGACGAAGATCGACTCGAACCCCCGCGCTTTGGCATCGCGTACTTTGACGCGCACGGCTTCCGCGATGTGTTGGGGGGCGTTGTGGAGTTTGGCGGGCAAGCATTCCAGAACCGCATGGTCCCAGCCGTTCGCCTCGTTGATGCTCAGGATCTCGCGCGCCAACGCGCCGCAAGCAATCATCATCACTTGCCCCGGTTCAGCCTTCGCGCGCGGCGCGGCCAAACCGTCTTCCATCAGGCGGGCTTCGAGCGCGGTCACAAAGTCGGGCTGAGTGCTCGACCCTGCCCCACCTCGCTGCCGCTTACCCCGTCGCATGGAGTGTCTCTCCTCAAATGAAAGACGTTAGGCCTGATTGTGCGTGCGGTGTTCCATAAACTCTTTGGCCGTCTCAACTGCCACCGCCGCATCACGGCAGTAAGCATCAGCCCCGATAGCCTTGCCGAACTCTTCGTTCAGCGGCGCACCGCCGACCAGCACGACATAGTTCTCGCGCAAGCCCTTCGCTGTCAGCTCGTCGATCACGACTTTCATATACGGCATCGTCGTGGTCAGCAGCGCGGACATGCCAAGAATATCCGCATCTTCTTTTTCCAACGCTTCGAGGTAATTTTCGACCGGATTATTGATGCCCAGATCAACCACGTCAAAGCCCGCGCCTTCCATC
>CAZXMX010000028.1:11805-24339 GCA_964641645.1 uncultured Neomegalonema sp. | reverse complement strand
AGCATCGCAGCGGTTGGATCGAGCCGCGCGGCGAGCGTTTGGTCGTAACCCTTCATGTCGATAATCGGCTTGCGCGCCACGCCGCTATCCATCGCCGCTTTTGCGACGGCGACCGGGACTTGTTGTATCAAGCGCGGGTCGAAGGGGGCAGGAATGATGTACTCCGGCCCGTAGCGCATCTTGCGACCGTAGGCAGCGGCGACTTCATCTGGCACGTCTTGCCGCGCCAATTCGGCGATGGCGCGGGCGGCAGCGATTTTCATTTCGTAGTTGATCGTGCTGGCACGCACGTCGATGGCGCCCCGGAAAATGTAAGGAAAGCCCAGCACATTGTTGACTTGGTTCGGGTAGTCCGAACGGCCTGTAGCGACGATGGCATCGGGCCGCGCCTCGCGCGCCTCTTCGGGCGTGATTTCCGGGTCGGGGTTCGCCATGGCAAAGATGATCGGCTTGTCGTTCATCGTCTTCAGCATTTCAGGTGTCAAAACACCCGGTGCCGATAGGCCGAGGAACAGGTCTGCATCATTGATCGCCTCTTCCAGCGTTCGATTCGTCGTGTCGACAGCATGGGCGGCGCGCCATTCGTCCAGATCGGGGCGACCTTTATAAAGAACGCCGTCCAAATCAACGAGGGTTGCGTTCTCGTTCTTGATGCCAAGGTTTTTGAGCAGTTCGATACAGGCGATGCCGGCGGCACCAGCTCCAACCATGACAACTTTTGTATCTTCGAAATTCCGCCCCGTGAGGTCGAGCGCATTAATAACGCCTGCCCCAACGATGATTGCCGTACCGTGCTGATCGTCGTGGAAAACGGGGATATCCATGAGTTCGCGCAAACGGCGCTCGATCACGAAGCATTCGGGCGACTTGATATCTTCGAGGTTAATACCTGCAAAAGTCGGCCCCATGTGTTTGACGGCATCCACAAAGGCGTTGGGGTCTTCGGTATCCAATTCAATGTCAAACGAGTCGATGTCAGCGAACCGCTTAAATAGGACTGCTTTTCCCTCCATCACCGGCTTCGACGCCAGCGCGCCGAGATTACCGAGGCCCAAAATGGCGGTTCCGTTAGAAATCACGGCGACCATGTTGCCTTTGGCGGTGTATTCGTAGGCTAAATCTGGGTTTTCAGCGATGGATCTAACCGGAACCGCGACGCCGGGAGAGTATGCGAGTGACAGATCACGCTGCGTTGCCATTGGCTTGGTCGCGCTTATCTCCAATTTTCCGGGCTTGCCCCGTGCGTGGAAATCGAGGGCTTCTTTGTTGGAAAAACGGGAGTTCTGGTCAGGCATTATACTCTCTGATCTAGGCTGAAAGGCGAGCACACTATGCTGTCCTTGGGTCAGTAACAATGCCTTTTCCGAAAATGTACGACCTTGTGAGTGCGGTATGGCAGCGCGCCCCTGTCGCAACGTCACAGTTGCGCATCTTGTCCGTAGCTGCATCTTAGGGATAACCGCCGTTTCGGAGAGCAATATGCCCTATACCGCGCCTTTGAAAGATATCCGTTTTTGCCTGCAACATGTTGCTGAGGCCAACAATCTGGCCGAAATGCCGATGTTCGCCGAGGCAACCGCCGAGACCGTGGATGCCGTTCTGGCGGAGATGGGTAAGCTCGCGACTGAAACGCTTGCGCCGTTGCAACGCCCCGGTGATGAGGGGTCGAAACTGGAAGACGGGACGGTCAAAACGCCTGACGGCTTCAAAGAAGGCTATGCGGCGCTGGCCGAAGGCGGTTGGATGGGGCTGGCGGCTTCGCCTGAGCATGGCGGGATGGGACTGCCGCTTACGGTCCAGACGGCGGTGAATGAGATGCAGGCGAGCGCATGCCTGTCGCTTTCGCTTTGCCCGTTGATGACTCAAGGCTCGATCGAAGCGTTCGAATCACATGCCAGTCCTGAACTGGTTGAGAAATACCTGCCCAAGATGATCTCAGGCGAATGGAATGGCACCATGAACCTGACTGAGTCGCAGGCGGGTTCAGATGTGGGGGCGCTCAAGACCAAGGCAGAGCCGGAGGGCGATGCGTACCGGATCACGGGTCAGAAGATTTACATCTCGTGGGGTGACCACGACATGACCGACAACATCGTACATCTGGTACTCGCGCGCCTACCGGATGCTCCGTCTGGATCGAAAGGCATCAGCTTGTTCGTTGTGCCAAAGTTCTTGGAAGACGGGTCAGCCAATGGCGTGAAGACGGTGTCGCTCGAACATAAGATGGGGCTGAATGGCTCGCCGACTTGCGTGATGGCCTATGAAGGCGCGAAGGGTTGGCTGGTTGGCGAAGAGAACCGAGGTCTCGCCTGTATGTTCACGATGATGAACAACGCGCGGCTGGGCGTGGGGGTTGAAGGTCTTGGCGTGGCCGAGGCTGCGGCTCAACATGCGTTGGCCTTCGTGGCGGATCGCGTGCAGGGACGCGCGGCGATGCCAGCAGATAGTCCGCCGACGGGCGCGATCATTGATCACCCAGACGTGCGGCGGATGGCGATGGAAATGAAGGCGCGGACGGAAGCAGTTCGCGCCATCTGCTATGATACCGCAAAGGCGCTCGATATGGCGCGGGCGGCTCCTGAGGGCGAAAAAGAGCAATGGGCGCGGCGCGGCGCATTCCTGACCCCGCTCGCAAAAGCCTATGGCACGCAAACCGGGATGAAAGTCGCCGAACTAGGGGTTCAGGCTCATGGCGGCATGGGCTTCATCGAAGAGACTGGCGCGGCTCAGTATTACCGCGATGTGCGGATCACCGCGATCTACGAAGGTACGAACGGCATTCAGGCTGCGGACCTTGTAGGCCGTAAGCTATCGATGGATGGCGGCGAGACGGCGCGTGCGATCCTTGATGATGCTGAGACAGAAATTAGCACCGGGCAATCGCCTATGACCCGCAATCTTGCGGCTGTGCATGAGGCGGCGGAAGAGGTCACGCAATGGATGCTCGCGCAAAATGATATGGCAGAACGCCTTGCTGGGTCGCACGCCTACCTGATGGTGATGTCGACACTGCATGCGTCGACTTTGCTGCATCGAGGTTTGCGAGCGGCAGAAGCGAACATGGCGGATGATCCTGATTTTTATCAGGCGAAAATTGCGATTGCAGCGTACTATCTGGCCCATGTCGCACCGGAAGCGATGGGCTATGCCATGAGTGCGAAACTGGGCTCGACACTGCATTATGCGCTGACCCCCGAGCAAATGGCGTCCTGACCTCGACGCGCTGGTCCCAATCCTGAAAGTCTGCCGATGAAAACCCGTGCCGAGAAGATCGCGGACGCCGAGTCCGCTGGGCTGACCTTTCCTCATCCCGAGCCGCCCAAGCGCGGTGAAACCGTTGAGGTTGCACCCGGTATTCTCTGGGCGCGCTTGCCGCTGCCAATGGCCTTGGATCACGTCAACATCTACTTGCTCGATGGTCCCGACGGTTGGACCATTATTGATACCGGCATGAAAACGCGGGATGCGCGTGAAGGGTGGGAAGCCTTGTTATCGGGAGCCTTGGCAGACAAGCCGGTCAAGCAGGTGATCGTCACCCACAATCACCCCGATCACATCGGCCTCGCCGGATGGCTTTGTGCCAAGGTTGAGGCGCCGTTGATCACGACGCGCACGTCGTTTCTCTATGCGAAGATGCTGCAACTCGATGGGTGGGACGAATTGCCTGCGGACGCCGTGAAATACTACAAGCGGGCGGGTTTTGGACCGGTGGAGATGGAACGCGCTCAAAATCGGGCTTCATTCGGGTTTGCGAAAGTGTGTGCGCCGCTCCCGCTTGGCTTCCAACGCATTGTCGAAGGCGATGTGCTGCGGATCGGTGAGCGTGATTGGCAGATCGTCGTGGGTCATGGCCACGCGGCTGAACATGCGATGCTGTGGTGTCAGGCGGACGGTCTGTTGATCTCTGGAGATCAAGTTCTGCCTCGAATTACCTCGAATATCGGCGTCTATCCAACCGAACCCGATGGCGACCCGCTCGGCGAGTGGCTGTCGAGCTGTTCGCGATTGCGAGATTTACTGCCAGATGACTTGTTTGTTTTGCCTGGCCACAACGAGCCGTTTACCGGGGTTCGTATTCGCCTGCAGCAATTGCTCGACCATCACGCTGAAACGCTGGAGGCGCTAGAGGCGCATCTATCAAAGCCCTACACGGCCATTGAGTGTTTTGAGGTATTGTTTGATCGAAAAATCACCGAGCAACTTCAAGGTTTTGCGACGGTAGAGGCGGTCGCGCATCTGAATTACTTGGTTCAATCCGGACGCATTGCGCGAAAAGAAAAGGCGGGTGTCTATCAATACACCCGCCTCTGAAATGGAATGTTGTCTGAGCTGATTAGAGCAGCGTCAGATCAGCGTGACCGATCGGCACGTTGAACTTCTCACACCAGATCCAAACTTGGTCATAGTTGCCGATGTCGAGGCCCGGCTTCAGCGCGTAGACCGACTCGCCATTGGCTTGAATCAGACCGAGGATCGTTCCGGGCTGATAGCCGCCAGCGGCTTTGTTCCCGAGTGCAACTTTGGGGTCAGGTGCGCCACTTTCCGAAAATCCTGGCCCGAGGCGGATGAACCATTGGCCGTTTTGACGGAAAACCTCTGTCGTACCGGTGACCTGAAACTTTGGCGTTCCAACGAAGGAACCACGTGCGGTTGTCAGAACTTTGCTTGCTTTGGACGATGCGGCTGGGGCGGTATTATAAGAGCTGCCACTGGAACCCGTGTCAGAGCAACCTGCTAGAGCAAGGGCGGCTGCTGCGGCGATAAATACATTTTTCATTTGAGTCTCCTCCGTTTGCGATAACGAAAGTAAATAACTTCGAGAGGTACACGGTCCAATAACGGCTGTGCGATAAATGTTTCAGTCCTCGCGGAGAGCCCATCCTAAGGTCAGCGTAGTCGCGGCGTAGAGGATGCGATAGCGTGCCCCTGAAATGTATTTCGGAGGACCATCATGAGCGCGCTTTCAGGAAAGACCGTCTTTATTTCGGGTGGTAGCAGAGGAATCGGCCTTGCCATCGCCAAAGCCTGTGGTGGTGCTGGAGCGAATGTGGTTATCGCGGCCAAAACCGATAAACCACACCCCAAACTGCCCGGTACGATCCACACGGCAGCGGATGAAATCCGCGAAGCGGGTGGCAATGCTTTGCCGGTCTTGTGCGATATTCGTGATGAAGATCAGGTCCATGCCGCCGTCGACCAAGCGGTTGCGGAGTTCGGCGGGATTGATGCTGTCGTGAATAACGCCAGTGCGATCAGTCTGACGCCCACGCCGAAAACGGACCTCAAACGTTACGATCTGATGACGGACGTCAACTCGCGCGGGACGTTTCTGGTGACCAAGACTTGCTTGCCGCATCTCTTGAAGTCAGACAGCGCGCATGTTCTGACGTTATCGCCGCCACTCGATTTTCGGACTATGTGGTTCCAGAATCATCCAGCGTACTCGCTGGCAAAGTACGGTATGAGCCTGTTGTCTCTCGGATGGGCGGGTGAGTTTAAGGGAAAGATCGCAGTCAACTGCCTGTGGCCCCGAACGACAATCGACACCGCCGCTGTGCGAAACTTGCTCGGTGGGGAAAAGATGGCGTCC
Source organism: uncultured Neomegalonema sp. (assembly GCA_964641645.1). Lineage (GTDB taxonomy): Bacteria > Pseudomonadota > Alphaproteobacteria > Rhodobacterales > Rhodobacteraceae > JAHDDY01. The sequence continues at coordinate 18,749 of CAZXMX010000028.1, read as the reverse complement.
GCCAGCCGCACGCCTGAGATCATGGGGGATGCCACGCTCGCGATCCTGACCAAGCCGGTTGATTTTAGCGGATGGTTCTGCCTCGACGATTTGGTGTTGGCTGCCGAAGGGGTGACGGACTTTGAGCCGTACTCGGTCACGCCGGGATCGAAGTTACAGATGGACTTCTTTGTTCCTGAAACGGCGGTTCCCCCCGCTGAAGCAGGAGGAGCCGTGGGCTGGAGAGAGCCAGAATTGAAATTAGGCTAGGCGTGCCTTGAGCCATTGCCATGCACCCAAGAAGGCGATGGCGTAGAGGACGTGTCCCACGAGTGCGACCCATGTGATTCCGGTGAAGCCGAGGAACGGCTTCATGCCAACGACCAAGTGCGCCATGATGTAGAGGGCGAAGATCCAAAGCCCGATACCGTACGCGGCGGCGACCAATAGCTTGGGCATCCACGGCGTGATCCGATCAGCGAGCGGACGGGCGATCAAAAGCCAGCCCAACGGGTAGGCGAGCAAACCCACCAGCATGTGCAGCAGGTATCCGCCGCCAGCGATCTTGATTCCGAGCAGCGCCTTGATAGTCCCATTCGCAAGGCCGACCGGCGCCAACTTCGCATAGCCAGCCATGGGGCTGAGGGCTTGCCCGAATAAATCGAAGGCGACGGTGGCAAAGCTACCTGCGAGGAGAACCGCCACAACGGTGTTAACAGAGACATTGTTTGTAGGCGCAACTGTATCCATGTCGACCACGGCCATGATCGGCTCCTTTGTTCTGAGTTTTTGGGGAGGGGAAAGAACGATGACGCGCAAGAGCCATCGTTCTTTGAGAGGGGCGAGGGTGACGTGCATGAGACATCACCCTCCGGGGAGGGGGAGAATGGCGGAGGGGAGGACGCCATTCTCAGGGTAAACTAGAGAGGGGTCGGTTTAGTTGATCGGGGCGACGCCCAGACCGACCGAATACTGCTCACACCACAGGTGAACTTCGTTGAACTGGTTGATGTCGATATGCGCTGGGACGCGGAAGCTCTGCGAACCGTTGTTCGACTTCAAGAGGCCGATCAGCGTGCCATCGACGTATTGTCCGTTCGATCCGAAACCGATTTTTGGATCGGGCGCACCGCTGAACGAAAAGTTCGAAGCAAGCGTCACGATGTAGCCTTGGGAGTCTTGCGAAACGGTCACACCGCCCGTGGTGGTTTTGCCGCTAACACCAAAGAACGAGCCGGACCGATCGCCGGCTTGTGCAGCAATGGTGCTGGCCATGACGGTTGCAGCGAAAGCGACGGTAGCGATTGTCTTGCGGATCATGAGAAGTCTCCTTGGAAAGTTGCCTAGTTGGCGGGTTGAGGGCGAATTAGAAAGGGAGGGTCAACGAGAGAGGGCGCTGACGTTCGAGTTGGGAATTGTTGACGTCAAAGCTCGGCGAGAGGTCTCGGCCCTGACGGATTTCTTCGAGCGCTTCGGCATAGCGAGCCTTGCGGGTTTGTTCAGCCGTGAGGCGGCCCGAGAAAAGTTCGTTTACATCAGCACGGTTGCCGAGCGCCGCCGAAGAATTGTCGTAGTCACTGAAAGACATGGCTGAGGACGGCGTGGCGAGTGTCGCTGTCACTGCCAGAGCGATACATGCGGATGCGATACCGAGGAAAACTGAGCGAGCCATGATGTTCTTCCTTCTTGTTACGTGTTGCGGCGCGTTGCCTTGGAACAGTGATGCCGGATCTGCCGTCTAAACTGAAATATCGATTGCCTCTTGCTTCAATAGCCACGAGCTATCAAGATACGGATTGAGGGCTGAAAACAAGGACTGAAACCCAGTTTCACATCCAGTTGAGTAGCCGTTATCTATGAGTGAGCCGCTGAAACATTTCTGGCGGTGGAGAGGAATGCCAATGGAAATGCACCAAGTCCGGTATTTTCTGGCGGTCTGTGAGGCCCAGAACTTCACGCGCGCGGCGGAGAGTTGCAATGTCGCGCAGCCGTCTTTGACCAAAGCAATCAAGAAGCTGGAGGAAGAGTTTGGCGGCCCACTTTTCCACCGAGAGCGAAATCATACGATTCTCACCGAGCTTGGCAGAAGGGTCAAACCGCATATCGAGAGGGTGGCCGATGCAAGTACTGCAGCGCGTCAGGATGCCGCCGGATACTTCAACGACGAAACGGTGAAAATTCGTCTGGGCGTCATGTCGACCATTGCGCCGACTCGGATGATCGGATTCCTGAGTCGCTTGCGAAACGAGATTCACGGCTTGGAAATGGAGCTGCGTGAGGCGTCCGGGAAAGACCTCATCAAAATGATGGCCGATGGGGATTTGGATGTTGCCTTGATGGCCATGCCTTCCTTGCCAGATTCGCTTTATGCCATTCCACTTTATACCGAGCGGTATATGGTCGCTTTTCCGACGGGGCATGCGTTTCAAAGGCAGAACGCCGTCAACGTCGCTGAGCTGAAGGGACTGGAATATCTCCAGCGCGTTCATTGCGAGTTCGTTGAACATTACGAAGAGATGGGCGACGCAAAGCCGCTCGGCGTCGAAGTTCGCTATAGCTCGGAACGTGAGGACTGGGTTCAGGCGATGATTGTCGCGGGGCTGGGGTGTTCGATCATGCCAGAGCACCTGCCCATGTTAGACGGCATCGGCACACGCCCGTTGAGAGAGCCGAAAGTGGCGCGCACGGTCTCGCTTGTTACGGTTGCCGGGCGACGGCACTCGCCAGCGTTGGCTGGTTTGATTCGGGTAGCAAAGCGAAATCCATGGCCGGGTGAGGGGAATTAGGCATTGGGGTGATCCTGATCTTTCAGCTTGCTCGACCCACATGACCATTTGTGCCTTTGCCTCTAGAATTCTCTTCTCAGACGTGACCTCTCTGACTGATCGTCCTGAGAAGATGATGTGCACCCAAAATCGGGAGTGCATCGCGATGCTTGCTTGGCGGAGGTAATGGTTTCGTGTTTCTCGTCGTCGGCTCGTGCGGGATAATGATCGATAGCGTTTCCGGATGTGACCAATGTCACAGGAGCTTGCTATCCGATTACCTATCTTGCTGAGTGCAGGGTGGCGTGCCCTGAAAGAGTATCTTGATAGGACTTTGAATGAATAAGAACGAACCGTTGAAGCGTGTAGCTTCGCTTAATGTATACCTTTGGAGTCAGGTCCGGGTGCGTTTCAGACTCGCGTCCAACGGTCGTTTGGTATCGACGATGCCGTTCGATCATGCCGCCTTGAAACTAACCGACGAGAGTGGCCAACGGTCGCAGTTCTTTACGGTCGATCCAATCCAGTTCGCGCCAGCCGTGTTCAGTGGGAACATTCCGTTAGACTATGGGAGATTAAGGACGGTTCTGGGAGAGCCTACGACCCGCTTCAGATGTAATGCGAGCAATCGAGAGAGGCTCAATCCATACCAAGACGCGCAGGCCGCAATAACGGCTTGGGGCACCGGACAGACCGCGCCATTCGCATCGGATGCCACGTTAATGGTTCTCTGGGTGGCCATGAAGTTTTACGGCTCTCGCGTGGCAACAATCGGCGATTGCTACAAGTCTGTCCGACAAGTGAGTTTTCCGCGTAACGATGTTCAGCGCAGCAACCTGATCAGAGCCATTCCGGGGATGAATGTAACGCCTTATGGTAATCGCATCGGACTTGATGGTCGTACCGTCACAATTAGTCGGCAGGTAAGCGCGACGTCCGGTACAAGAAACACATTTCGCGTTTCGCAAACCAAGGCAACGAGTGTCGCCGATGCCTTTTCACAAGGGATTAGCTTGAAAGGGCAGCGCAATGGGAGTGCTCCCCGTTCATATTAATTGCGCCGCCATGACCTGATCGAGTCGTCTAGCCACAACCTAGCTGGGTCGACGTAGAGCGCATCAGATGAAGTGCGCTCATAGGCGCCGTAATACCGACAAAAGAGACCGCAACGAAAAAACGCGCCCCCGGAGGGGCGCGCTTTATTTGATCGAAAGTTCGCTGCTGCGAGAGAACTTAGTCTTCTTCGCGTTGCTTCAGCGCCGCACCGAGAATATCGCCGAGCGAGGCACCAGCGTCGCTTGAGCCGAACTGTTCCACGGCTTCTTTCTCGTCTGCGATTTCCAGCGCTTTGATCGAGAGGCCGATCTTGCGGGTTTTCGCATCGAGTGCGGTAACACGGGCTTCGACTTTCTGGCCAACCTTGAAGCTTTCCGGCTTCTGGTCGTCACGCTCACGCGCGAGGTCGCCGCGGCGGATAAAGGCGTCTTGGCCCTCAACCTTCACTTCGAGGCCATTGTCGGTCACAGCCACAACTTCGGCTTCAACCTTCGAGCCGCGCTTCAGGCCGCCCGTCGCATCGTCGAAGCTTTCGCCGCCGACTTGCTTAACGCCCAGCGAGATGCGCTCTTTCTCGACGTCCACATCCAGAACAACCGCCTTGATGACGTCGCCCTTTTTGTAGTCGTCGATGGCTTCTTCGCCCGACTTGTTCCAGTCGAGGTCCGACAGGTGAACCATGCCGTCGATGTCGTCGTCGAGGCCAATGAACAGACCGAATTCGGTGATGTTCTTGACGTCGCCTTCGACTTCGGTGCCGCGTGGGTGATTGGCCACGAAAGCCTCCCACGGGTTGTCCATGCACTGCTTGAGGCCAAGGGAGATGCGGCGCTTGGAAGCGTCAACATCAAGGACCATGACTTCGACTTCCTGACTGGTCGAAACGATTTTGCCAGGGTGAACGTTTTTCTTCGTCCAGCTCATTTCGGAGACGTGGACCAGACCTTCAACACCCGGCTCCAGCTCAACAAATGCGCCGTAGTCGGTGATGTTGGTCACGCGGCCTTTGTGGCGGCCTTCGAGTGGGAACTTGTCATCCACACCATCCCAAGGATCGGACTGAAGTTGCTTCATGCCGAGCGAGATACGCTGGGTGTCTTTGTTCACCTTCACGACTTGAACCTGCAGCGTCTGGCCGATGCTGAGGATTTCGGTCGGGTGGTTCACGCGGCGCCAAGCCATATCGGTCACGTGGAGCAGGCCGTCGACACCGCCGAGGTCGACGAATGCACCGTAATCGGTGATGTTCTTGACCACGCCTTCGACCACATCGCCTTCGTTGAGCTTGCCAACGATTTCCGAACGCTGCTCTGCGCGGGTTTCTTCGAGGATCGCACGGCGCGAGACCACGATGTTACCACGGCGGCGGTCCATCTTGAGGATTTGGAACGGCTGCGGCGTGTTCATCAGCGGGCCAACGTCGCGAACCGGGCGAACGTCAACTTGCGAGCCGGGCAGGAAGGCCACGGCACCGCCGAGGTCAACCGTGAAGCCGCCTTTGACACGGCCAAAGATCGCGCCTTCGACGCGTTCGTTTTTGTCGAATGCTTTCTCCAGACGGTCCCAAGCCTCTTCGCGGCGGGCTTTGTCACGCGAGAGAACCGACTCGCCTTTGGAGTTTTCAGTGCGGTCGAGGTAGACCTCAACCTCGTCACCGACCTCTAGGTCGGCGGGTTTGCCGGGTGCGGCGAATTCTTTGATGTCGATGCGGCCTTCCATCTTAAAGCCGACGTCGACGATCGCTTGACCATTTTCGATCGCGATCACTTTGCCCTTAACAACGGAGCCTTCAACAAGGTCATTGTTCTCAAGGGAATCGTTAAGCATTGCTTCGAAATCGTCCATGCTGGGTTGCATCGATTCCGTTGCGGTTGCGGCATTTGCCATTCAGTTAGCTCCTATCGGTCAATGTTTTCTGGCCTGCCGGTTGTCTCCGGCGGTCTTTAGAAAGGTTGCGAGTGATATTTCTCGAATGCCGATTCGCACCACGCCCCGGAAAAAGCATAAACGCCCCAGAGGGTTGCCTCTCGGACGCTTGGGTTCGCTTGTTTCCAAGGCAAGGAGCCTTATCGACGGACTGCTCTATACGCATTTCGGGGGTTTTGAGCAAGTCTCACGCGCTGGTTTACCGAGCCATCCTGCGGGTTCGCGGCGGTTGTTCAGCGCGGCGGGCGGCAAAGGGTTAACGGCTGCTCGGCAGGCGCGACCAATTTAGGCAGCCTTAATCTTCTTTTTGACGAGGGTGAGAGCCTCGGTAACGGCATCTTCGATGGTCATTTCGGTGGTATCGAGCAGGGCAGCGTCTTCGGCGTGGATCATCGGGGAAATCGCCCGATCCGCGTCACGGGCATCGCGGTCCTCAATTTGATCTTTGACGGTGCGGTAAGCGACGTCGCCTTCCTTGGAAAGCTCGCGCCAGCGGCGGGCGGCGCGGACGTCTAGCTCAGCCGTGACGAACAGCTTGGCGGTCGCGTTGGGCAGGACCACGGTCCCGATATCGCGGCCATCCACGACGGCACCCGTCATCGCGAAATTGCGTTGCCATTCCAGCAAAGAAGCCCTGACTTCAGGATGCGCCGCGACGATGGAGGCGAGGTTGCCGATGCCTGAATCGCGCAGGTCATCGCGATCCAAGACGTCGATGGTCAGTTCGGCGGCGATCCGGCCCACGCCTTCGCCATCGGTCGGGAAGACGCCTTGGTCTCGGACGAGGGCCGCAACCCCCCGATACAGCATACCGGTATCAAGGTGACGCAGTCCTAATTCTTCGGCGACACGGCGCGCGATGGTTCCTTTGCCCGATGCAGCGGGTCCATCAATGGCAACAGTGATCGGGTCGGTCATGTCCGGGCCTCAGTATCCGTTTAGGCGAATTACCAATTTTGATACCCCAAGGTTGAGGCCGCGTTAAGGACCAAACTTTACGCCGTCAATCAAAGATGCCGGTCGGTGCGCTGTCGAGGCTGCACCGGTTCTTCTTTTTCCAAAATGTACCACGGCAGACGCCTCCCGCCCGGTTTCGGGAGAGAGGGAAATAACCATCATGCCAGCAAACCGAACCCTTATCGGGCGGTCGCTCAATCGGATCGGCCGCAAGGCGAAAAGCGTGGAGTGGCGGGTCGCAATAAAAGACGGCGCGTTCGT
>CAZXMX010000028.1:0-11795 GCA_964641645.1 uncultured Neomegalonema sp. | reverse complement strand
CGCCTTGTCCCGCGCGCTCGCCGATCACCCGCCGCAACAGGCGCAATCCACGACGCGGCAGGTTTTCGAGCAAAGCGCGCAGCGCTCTCAAACGCTGACGCAAAGCCCCAAAAGACGGCAACAACTCGTCCGACAAAGCAGGTTCTGCGACTGGCTTTTCGCCAGAACCAAAGAACGACTGAGAGGCAAAACGAAGCCCGCGCCGTCGGGCCACAACAGCCGCTTGCGCGATCACCAACGCCTGCGCCGCACTTTCAGCCCGCGTGAGAAAAGAGAAGACCCAGCCGCGCACATGGCGACGACAATTCATCGAGAAGGGCGCAACCGACAAAACAGCAATCGACAGCAATAACCCCGCCACCAGACGGAGCAGCCTAAGCCTTTGTATCGCTATGCCCTGTTCTACGCTCAATCCGTCCGTCGCCTCTTGTTGAAAACTGAGCCGCAATTAGAACAAAATATGAACAATGTCAAGCCTGGAGCATTTGCATTCGCAAATGCGGCTGAACTCAACACAAAGGGTGCAAGGCGCACTCTACAACCGGCCGCCTCGCGTCGTTCGATGTATTGCATGAATTTTGCGTGCAAGCAGAGCGAGAATGTGATGCAATGCCGCACGCTTTAGTATTTGTGGAGAGTCGTCGATGATTTCAGCAGCCGAACTTTGGAAAAATCACCCGGCTCCGAATAAGCCTTGTGATACGACGACGTTTCCAAACCAGTGTGCCATCCGCATGGGTGTCGCGCTGGCACTCACTGGGGTTAAACTGGACACCTTTTCTGGAGCGCGCTGCTATCCCGGCTTCAAACATTCTCCACGCCATATTTTGCGTGCGCATGAACTGGCGAAGTGGCTGTCAGAGCCATCTCAGATTCCATCTGTCGGAAAGGTCCGGAAGATACCGCAATCGAAACTTGTGAACAGTGATTATCTGGGAAAAAAGGGGGTCGTCTTCCTGCGTGACGGATGGGGTGCAACGGACCACATCGATGTATTCAACGGGAAGTTTTTGAAGGGCGGAAGCCCGAGCTATTGGTCTCTTGGGAAGGATGTGTGGCTGTGGGTTCTCTCGTGAATTTCCGAAAGCTCGTGATTGGTATCGGTTTTGCCGCAATTGCTTGCGCGCCGGTCGTCTCTGAGACGATCGATACCGTTGATACCGGATTTTCGCTTTCGGAGAAAAACGGGACGTGCTTTTTGACGTATACGCCCGAGACTGGTGGTTCGGCATTGACGCGTGAACTGTCGGCTCCAGCACCGTGCTTTTTTGCAAAAAATGAGGATGGTGCGCGAGACATTCGATCCTACCCCGAACAAGGCGTAGACTCACTCTACGTCGTGATTGGCGGTGTACTGGATGCAGAGACCCGCGAAGCTTGGGGTCTTTCTACCGAGCAACGTTGTGGACACACCGTTCAAGGTGTCTCAATCTTGGATGATGGCGTTTGGGTCGCACCAACGACGTTGGAAGAGGGGGTTTGGTGCGCTGAGGCCAGCCTTGATGAGATGGTGTTTCGCGGGTTCGCGCTTCAAGCGAAAAGATAGAGCGTTTCAGCGGGAGAGGGTGATCAGCCCTCACCCTCAAAAATTCCCGTCGGCGACCCGTCCAGACTGATGACGTTCTTCTTTTCCCAAAACGCGGTCACACCTTCCTCTCCCATATCCGCATACCAAGGGACCAGATCGGTTTCGGCGCGGTGGCGGGTGATCTCCATTTCGGGGATGTTGGTTCCGCAAGAGGTCGTCACCAGATCGATTTTCAGCCGAAAGATATTCCGCGCGCCCGCGTAATCAGGGAAGAGGGCATAGAGGGTCTCCCATTCCTCATCGCGGGGATGAATGACTTCTGCATTGCCATAGATGCGCAGGGTGAGCGGATCGCCCTCAAAGGAACAGAACATCAGCGTCATGCGTGGGTCTTGTCGGACATGCGCGGCGGTTTCGTTCCCACTGCCAGTCACGTTCAGCCAGATGATCTCCGTCGGGCTGATCACCCGCAAAGCGTCGAGCGCCTTTGGCGACACGTTGACTCGGCCCTCCGGCGGCGCAGTGGCGACGAAGAAAAAAGGCTGCTTCTCGATGAACTTGGTAAAGCTGTTGTTCAGCTTGTCGGTTTGAATGCCCATGAGCGACTCCCTGAATGAACCGTGCTTCGGGAGTATCCGCGATTGATACTGACAACAGCATGTCAGCAGCGTTCACCCCCGCCCAATAAACGGCATCTTGGTGGCCATGATCGTCATGAACTGTACGTTCGTCTCCAGCGGAAGCTCAGCCATTTGCAAGACCGCCTGCGCGACGTGATCGACGTCCATCCGGTCTTCGGGTTCAACGACGCCATTGGCTTGCATAACCCCCGCAACCATTCTTTCGGTCATCGGCGTTTCGGCATTGCCGATGTCGATTTGACCGCAAGCGATGTTGAAGGGCCGTCCATCCAGAGAAATCGTGCGGGTTAGTCCAGTCATTGCATGCTTCGTGGCGGTATAAGCCGCTGTGCCGGGGCGCGGCACATGCGCGGAGATCGAGCCATTGTTGATGATCCGCCCGCCTTGCGGGTCTTGCGCGCGCATGTGCTTGAAAGCTTGGCGGGCGCACAGGAAAGACCCAGTCAAGTTGACATCGACCACTTGCTTCCATGCGTCGACCGATAGCTCGTCAATCGTCGCAGGCGGGGTGCCGCTGCCCGCGTTGTTGAAGAGGGCGTCGAGCTTGCCAAACTTGGCGACGGTCGCGTCGAAGGCTGCGGATACGGCATCTTCATCGGTGACATCCGTGGGTAAGACCAGCGCGCCATCGCTGTTCGCCGCTTGGGTGACAGTGTCTTCGAGGGCATCAGCGCGGCGGCCCAGAAGGGCAACGTTCCAACCATCGCCCAGAAAAGCGATGGCGGTTGCGCGGCCAACGCCGGAACCCGCGCCGGTGATGAGGATGGATTTTGTCATGGCTGGATTCCTTATTGTTCCATCTCGCGCCGGATTGCGGCTGCGCCCGATGTTTCGTCAATCGTGACGTCGGACCAGCGTACAATCTCGCCCCTCGCGACATCGCGGGTCAGGAGTGCGTCGGCCAAACCGATGGGCAATGCGCCGGTCGAAAGGCTATCAGCGGCGGGCATCAGCTTGCCCCAAACAGTGCTGCCGCCCTCGCCGTCGAGGGTTTCGCCTGCCTTGAGATCACGCTTTGCCGTTGCAACGACATCCCCCTTGAAGGCTTTCGTCGCGCCGGTGGCTTGGCCGAGCAGGGCAGCACTGAGGACCGAAATGCTCAACTCCAACCCGATCAGGTGAAAGGGCTTATACATCGCTGAGTAGCGACCGCTAGCATCGGTGTTCATCCCGTATTGCCGAAAGCAAGCCGCCGCATAATCGTTGGGTGCTTCGATGACGACGTAGACGCCCCAGCGCAAGTCGCGCGCGACCTCACGGCCATCGCGTTCGAGTGACGAGACGACCTCGACCATACCAGTGTCATCCAAGACGCCGCCCGTCTCGCGGGGTCTGAGGATGTGTGCGAGGTCATCCATGCCGCAAGGGGGAAAGGCCAGACCGGCCTTTGGAACAGCGAGGTCGCAGGCGTTGGCGACAGCGGCCATCTCAAGCGCCGACTTGGTGCCATCCAAGAACGAGTTGAACATCTTCGGGTTCATTCCGGCAGCAGCGGCTTCATCGGCGCTCAGCCCGTAATGATCCCAAACTGTCTCCGGTGTTGAGGCATGAAAAGCGGGCAGGTACTTGGTGCCTTTGCCCGCTGCGGTCACCTCAAAGCCGGTGCATCGCGCCCAATCCACCATCTCAGCAATCAGGGCGGGTTGGTCGCCATAAGCGAGAGAGTAGACCACACCTGCCGCGCGAGCTTCTGCCGCGAGAAGAGGCCCGGCGAGGGCATCTGCTTCGACATTGACCATGACGATATGCTTGCCTGCGCCGATGGCGGCACGTGCGTGGAGTAATCCGGCTGCGGGATGTCCGGTCGCTTCGATCACAACGTCAACGTCGTCGCGGGTGAGGGCTTGAAGCGCGTCGTCCGTGAAGTCAGTGGCCTCGATTCGATCTTCAGACCAACCCACAGCCCGGCAGGCCTCGCGCGCGTTATCTGGTCGTAAGTCTGCGATGACGGAAACGGTCAAGCCGGGAATGGTGGGGACTTGGCTCAAGAACATCGAACCGAACTTGCCCGCACCGATCAAACAGGCGCGGACCGGGTTGTCGGCACTTGCTCTTTGTCTCAGGGCGTCGTGAAGGTACATCGTGGCGCTCGCTTTCGTTGGCTCGTCCCGACTGAGCGTAGCTGCGTTTTGATCGCGCGGCAAAGAGGCATACGCTAGTACGGAGCGTAAGACAGCGGAAGGTGCCACGATGATTGATGTTGGTTATGTGCGAGTGATGGCGCGGTATGGCGCTTGGCAGAATGACAGTCTGACTGCGGCGGCAGGCGGATTGAGCGGCGCAGCGCGAGATCAAGATCGCGGCGGCTTTTTCGGGTCAGTCTCTGGCACGCTCAATCATCTGCTTTGGGGGGACCGCATTTGGATGGCGCGCTTCGCCGGGACGCCGCCCCCTCAACAGGCGTCGATCCCAGAGTCGGTTCGGGAGACAGAGAACTGGGATAGCTATCGTGCAGCGCGCGCCGAGATGAATGGACACATTGGGCAATGGGCGGATGGCCTCGACCCGGATTGGCTAAAGGGCGATCTAAGTTGGTTTTCTGGCGCGGCACAGCGCGAAGTCTGCAAGCCGAAATCAATGTTGGTGATGCACTTTTTCAATCACGCGACGCATCATCGCGGACAAGTTCATGCGATGCTGACCGATGCCGGAGCGCAGCCCAATGACACGGATTTATTCTTGCTGCCGGATGTTGGGTGAGGAATTGGGGGAACGCCAGATATTCTATCTCGGCGTTCCAAGTTTCCCCCATCTGCTCTCATCTAAGGGTATCGTGTTCTTATTTTTATACCGAAGCATCTTCCACTTTCGGGAACCTGAATCCTGCCTCCCCGAGCGGCATTTTTAACTTTCGATCTGGGTAAAAAATCGAAAACAGGTCGCTACGTCAACCGCCGCGAACTGCGACAGATTGACTCGGAATGGGCTAGCCGATTTTCGCACCGAGATTTTGCATAAGCGTTTGAAATGTCGGGAAGCTCGTGGCGATGGGGGCGGCGTCATCAACTGTGACGGCTTGTTCCGAGGCGAGGCCCATGACTGCAAAGCTCATTGCGATGCGATGATCGAGATGCGCCGCGACGGTGGCTCCGCCCGGAACACCGTTTCCGGCATGTCCTGTTACCGTAAATGTGTCCGGCGTTGACGACGTGGAGACGCCATTGGCTTGCAGTCCGGCCTCCATTGCGGCGATGCGGTCGCTTTCCTTGACGCGAAGTTCGCCGACGCCTTCCATCACGGTGTCGCCGCTCGCGAAGGCGGCGATGACGCTGAGAATAGGGAACTCGTCAATCATTGACGCCGCGCGATCCGCCGGAACGGTGACGCCATTCAATGCGCTGTGACGAACGGTGAGATCGGCAACCGGTTCTCCGCCTTCTTCGCGCTCATTGGTAAAGTTCAGATCGCCGCCCATTTCAATGAGCGTGCGATAGAGGCCGTCGCGAGTCGGGTTTCGCGAGACTCCGGGAATATGGATTTCCGAACCTTCCGTCAGAAGGGCTGCCGCGACGGGAAACGCCGCCGAAGACGGATCACGCGGGACCGCGACGGTGCAGGGGTTCAGCTCTGGCTGGCCGTGCAGATGGATGGCGCGGCCTTCGGGTGTTTCTTCGATCTCGACGGTCGCGCCGAAACCGCGCAACATCCGTTCGGTATGATCTCGGGTTGGTTCGGGTTCGATCACCGTCGTGATGCCCGGTGCATTCAGACCCGCGAGTAACACAGCGGACTTCACCTGTGCTGACGCGACCGGCAGCGTGTAGCGAACCGGCAGAGGGTTTCCCGTTCCGATCAGCGTCAAAGGCAGGCGGCCTTCGCTGCGCCCGGCTGACGTCGTGCCAAAGAGGGCAAGCGGGTCGAGAATACGGCCCATGGGTCGGCTGCGCAGGCTGGCGTCGCCCGTGAAGGTGGTCGAAAAGGAATGAGTCGCGACCGCACCCATGATGAGGCGGCATCCCGTGCCCGAATTTCCGCAGTCGATGACGTGATCCGGCTCCATAAAGCCGCCTGTGCCGACGCCATGAACGCGCCACGTGCCGTCATCGTCTCGCATAACCTTCGCGCCGAGTGCCCGCATGGCTTTGGCCGTATCAAGGACGTCCTCGCCTTCGAGCAAGCCGGTGATCACCGTCTCGCCAATCGCCATCGCGCCAAAAATCAACGCCCGATGCGACACGGATTTGTCGCCGGGAATCTCTGCCGTTCCTTTTAAACCGGTGGATCTGTGGGTGGTCAGGGGCGTTGGGGTCGTGCTGGCGGTCATGCGGTTCTCACTTTCGAGGGTTGGCTTAAACCGATTCTGCTGGAGAGGGAATCGAAAGCGATAGGGGGATCAGCTTTTCCAGTCGCCAATCGCCGATTGGACCGCCGCGATGGCCGCCACGGCGGCTGTATCCGCGCGGAGGATGCGCGGGCCGAGGCTGACGGGAATCACGCTTTTGAGGCCCCGCAGGTGTTTTACTTCGTCCGGTGAAAAGCCGCCTTCAGGGCCGATGAGGATTGAAACCGGGGTTCCCTGAGGTTCGGAAGCCAGCGCGACGCTGATTTCTGGCGACGAACGCGCCTCGTCGCAAAAAATGAGTTTGCGATCCCCCCATCGGCTGAGGAGGTCCATCAGCTTTTGCGGCTTCGCTAAGACCGGAACGCTGAGGCCGTCGCATTGTTCAGCGGCCTCGACCATATGAGCGGAAAGCCTTGGCAGGTTGAGTCGTTCCGAATTGGTGTGGCGGGTAAAGACCGGCAACACGCGGCGGCAGCCCAACTCGCAGGCTTTTTCGACGATAAAGTCGGTACGGGCTTTCTTGATCGGGGCGAAGATCAACTCGATGTCCGGCGGTTCGGTCTGAGGGCGTCTTTGGCTGACGGCTTTCAGTAGGCCACGCTTTTTGCCGGCCTCAAGTACCGTTGTTTCCCACTCACCGTCTTGGCCGTTAAAAACATGGATCGTATCGCCAGCTCCCAAACGCATGACGTTAAACAGGTAATGCGCCTGCTCACGTTCGAGCGGGATCTCGCACTCGCTGACGAGGGGGGTGTCGAGAAAAAGCCTGACGATACTCATCAATTTGTCCGCGCTTGGTTTGCTCCGTCTCTTTAATCGGTTACGTTGCAGGTGACATGACTTTTTTCCGTTGAGGAGACGCAAGGATGGCGATGGGCCGCGTTGCAGATGCCGTTTCAGGTCACTGGGTCGATACCGGCGCGCCGATGCATTGGCGGCCTTACCTGCGATTGATGCGCGCCGAGCGTCCAATCGGGTGGTGGCTGTTGCTGCTGCCTTGCTGGCAATCTCTTGCGATGGCCATCGGTTCGACGGGGTTCCGCTGGGTCGATCTGTGGTTGCCGATCGCGTTTTTCATCGGTGCGGTCGCCATGCGCGGGGCGGGATGCACGTTGAACGATATTGTCGATCGGGACATTGATGGGCAGGTCGAACGCACGCGGTCTCGGCCTATTCCGTCTGGCGCCGTTTCGGTCAAGCAGGCGGTTCAGTTCATGGCGGCGCTTTGTGCGCTGAGTTTTCTAGTGCTCATGACGATGAACTGGACAACGATTGTTCTCGCCATGCTGTCGTTGGTGATTGTCGCGGTTTACCCCTTTGCGAAGCGGGTGACGAACTGGCCGCAATTTGTGTTGGGACTGGCCTTTAACTGGGGCGCGTTGCTCGGTTGGACAGCCCATGCGGGTTATGTCGGCGTTCCTGCGATTATGCTCTATCTCGGCGGCATCGCGTGGACGATTGGCTATGACACGATCTATGCGCATCAAGACAAAGAAGACGACGCCTTGATCGGCGTGAAGTCCACGGCGCTGCATTTTGGTTCGGCAACGCATACGTGGCTCAGCGGCTTTTATGTCGTGGCGTTGTTGTTCGCAGGACTTGCCGGAGCTTTCGCCGGTATGGGAGTCGGATTTTGGCTGGTGTTCTTCGGGTATGCCGGACATCTGGTTTGGCAGGTGAGCAAGCTGGATACAGAAGACCCCGACATCTGCCTCAAGCTGTTCCGGTCCAACCGGGATGCCGGATTGATCCTGTTACTCGCGATTATTCTTGGCGGTCTGTTTTAGGCCGTCGTTCAGAACCGGCACGCACGATTCCCTCATTGACCACCCGATTGTTCGATTGAGCTTGACCAGTTTTCGAGAAAGTTCTCACGACGCAGCCGGTCTAAAAAGACCAACAGCTCCGGGCCGAGGCGGATCGGTCTGACCGCTGCATCAGCACTTTCATCGCTGATGCTGATTTTCGGTAAGCCTTGATCGCTTGTGTTGGCAAGTTCGCCCGTGACCAAAAAGTCGATCAGGCGACCGGCGGTGGCTGGGTCATTGGCGGTTTTTGGAATGACGGCGGATCGAAGCATGACACTCGTAACATCAGATGGTGTGATGATTTTGATGCGGTCGGTCGATGCCAGCCGACGCTCGGAATAGCTGCCAAGGACATTATAAGCGATGGCAAGACGGCCACTAATCAGGTCATCAATCATCGCGCCAGAACAACAGTAGAGCTGGACGTCGAGTCGGCCAAAAATCTCCATCAATGGCCAAAAACTCTCCGCGTTTCGAGAATCCTGTGTCGCGAACAAATAGCCAAGGCCGGAGGTCCGAATATCATAGGTTCCAACCCGACCTCTGAAGCGTTCGGGATGAAGTCGCAATAGGGCGATGAGATCGCCTCGACTTTCAGGAATGGCCAACCCTTCGAAGGCGGCCTCAGAGACAATAATGACCGCCGGCTCTTGCGTGAAGGCAATGACCTGATCGCGCCAAGCGGCCCATGACGGCAGGCGGCGCGTGACGTCGGAGCGGTGATCGCGGATGAACCCGTCGTTCGCGAGTTTGGTCTGGAGGTCCATCGCCGAAGAAATGACCAGATCGAACTTTTCTTGTTCTTCAAAAACCGCCTTCATGACTTCGGTGCTGCTTGCGACGGTGTAGTCGATGGCGACACGGGGGTTCTGGACTTGAAAGGCTAAGAGGTAGGGTTCGAAAACGGCGAGGTCTGCGGTCGATAAAACATGGAGCCGCGTTCGCGGGTCTTCGACCTCGAAACTTTTGCTTTCTTCGATTTCGAAGGCGATGGCATGGGTTGAAAAGAAGATGCCGATTAGTGCGGCAAAACCAGCGATACGCATCCACCTCTCCCTGAATTATCGGTTACTTCAAGTCGCCCGCCATGGGCCTCCGCGACCTCTTTACAGATCGTGAGACCCAAACCCGATCCAACAATATCGCCAACGTTCGGACCGCGTGAAAATCGCTCTGACAATGCGTCTGCGTCCATATCCGAAAAACCCGGTCCCTGATCTTGAACAGACATTCGATATGCTTGAGCCTCAGATGTTAGTTCGATGATGATTTCGCTGTCGTCCGGCGAATATTTGATCGCATTGTCGATAATGTTGCGCAGCGCGTTTTGAATGAGGATCGGATCGCATTTCAACATCGCTTTGGCAGGCATCGGCGAGAGGCGGAGCGTGATGTCCTTTAACTCACCCAATGGGGCGAGGCGCTCAACGGTATCCGCGATTAGGGTGCTGAGATCGATTGTATCGAGGTCCATGTGGTCCGCGCGGAACGTCACCATCGCATGATCGAGAAGCTGGCCTGCGGAGCGGGAACTTTCATCGACGGCGCGGATCATCTGTCGCAGAGCCGTCTTATTCTCAGGTCGTTCAACGCGGTGAAGCGCAATCTCAGCCTGAGCGCGAACGGTTGCCAAGGGGGTGCGAACACGGTGAGCGGCCTCGGCGATAAAATCTTCTGACCGCGTCAGCGAGGTGCCCAAACGATCCATGAAGCGATTGAGCGCACTGACGAGGGGGGCGATCTCTGTTGGGGCTTCAGCATTGACAGGGCGCAAATCGCTGGGACCACGCCGCGAAACAGCACCGGCGAGGCGATCGAGCGGGCGCAACGTGCGTCCAGTCGCTATCGTGCTCAGCCCGACGGCCAACACAAAAAAACCCAGACCAATGAGCAATGCCAATAGCGATATGCGGGCCGAGATTTGGCCAAGCCCCTCGCGGGTTTGGGCAACGGTTACGGTCACATTGCTGGGCCGCCCCTCGACACTGACCTTTCGAGTGAGTGTCGCGGATCGAATTTCTGCGGCGCGATACTCAATCGTCTGGAAGGTAATCTCAGATGGATTTTCGACGGTGGGGCCGGGAAGGTCGTCGTATCCTGTCAGCGTGGTATCATCCTGCATCACCCGGTAAAATACACGATCATCGCTGATCGCACCGAGCATCGAGAGTGCCGAATACGGAAGTTCTAACCGAAGAGAATTACGTTCGACCCGAACCGCTTCGGCAATCGATGTTGTTGACGCCGCGAGGATGTTGTCTTGCATCGCTTGTGCGGCTTGCTGCGAAACAGAGCGCACAGTGAAAAAGAAAACGACAGAGAGGACCGCCGCGATAAGACCCAGTTGAAAGATGAGCCTCGATCTGAGGGATCGCTTGCTAAACATCAGCGCTATGCATCTGTGACAAGACGATACCCTAAGCCGCGAACGGTTTCGATTTGCACGGCACCGCCTTCCAGTTTTTTGCGCAAGCGACCGACATAAACTTCGATTGCGTTTTCACTGACATCTTCATCGTAGGAAAACAATCGATCCAACAGATGAGCTTTCGAGAAAATTCGATCCGGTGCGGAAAAGAGAACTTCAGCCAGACGAAGCTCTCGGTTGCGCAAGGGTTCCGAGCGATCTTCGACCGAGAGCGTTCCAGCGAGCAGATCAAGCGTCGCGTTGCCCACCCGCTTTTCATTGCGAGCATTGCCATCATGCCGACGAAGGACGGCACGGCATCGCGCTTGCAGTTCCGAAAAATCGAAGGGCTTCGTAATGTAATCATCCGCCCCGAGGTCCAACACGCCAACCCGATCACTGATTTCCGAACGGGCCGTCAATACGATGACAGGTGTGCGCCTGTTCTCACTGCGATGGCGGGTCAGAAAATCTCGGCCATCGCCGTCGGGCAGCATAATGTCGAGCAAGATCAAATCGTATTCTGTCGCAGCGAGAAAGTCTTCGGCGGTGCTGAGATCGCGCGCGGCATCAACGGCATGACCGTCGAGACTCAGGCGATCGACGACCGATGCCGACAGCTCTGCGTTATCCTCGACCAGAAGAAATCGCATTGATCGCCGCTCCAAACTTTGCGTTATGACAGGTCCATGTCAGACTCGTGTCGTCAAGATAGACCATGTTTGGCAACGACCAGACAAAAAAATGGGAGAGAATAGATCATGGTATCCATGAAATTGACGCGCCGTCTTGCAATGACGGCGCTGGCCGCAACTGTTGGATTCGCTGGCCCTGCGCTGGCGGACGGTCACCAAAAAATCGACAGCATTCACTTTTTGATCCCCGGCGGCGCTGGCGGTGGTTGGGATGGAACCGCGCGTGGAACCGGCGAGGCGCTGACCAAATCGGGCCTTATCGGAAAAGCCAGTTTCGAGAACATGTCGGGCGGCGGCGGCGGTAAGGCCATCGGCTATATGATTGAGAACGCGGACAGTCAGCATGGGACGCTGATGGTCAACTCGACGCCCATCGTGATCCGTTCGCTGACCAAGGTCTTTCCGCAAAACTTCCGGGACCTGACCCTGATCGC